>JANQRV010000164.1 GCA_028284395.1 Saprospiraceae bacterium | reverse complement strand
GTGAAACCCGAATTTCGATGCTTTTCCCTTTCTGCTTTCCTCCTGCAAATACCCGATCGCCGACGGACCGATGTACCAAATCGTTTTCGCCCGTCACAAAGCTGTAATCCAACACGGCTTGGCCACGACTGATGATGCCGTCCACCGGCACCAATTCCTCATCGCGAATCCGAAGTTCATCTCCCACGCGTACCTTATTCAACAACATAGATCGCCATTCATGGCCCTCCTTCTTCGTGACGGCAATGGGAAAATAGGACTGATAATCCCGTTCAAAATCCAAGTTTAAATAGGTGACCCGCTGAAACCAGCGCCCAATCAATAGGAAAAAGACCAAACCCGCCAGGCTATCCAGATAACCAGCCCCCACTTGAAAAATAATCTCATAGGCACTCCTCCCAAACAAGGTCAGAATACCCAAAGTGATGGGAAGATCGATATTAACACTTCCCCGGCGAAGTGCCAACCAGGCCGAACGCCAATAATCACTGGCACAATAAAAGAGAATTGGAAGACTCAGGATTAGATTGAGGTAGCCAAATCCTTTTTGGAATGTGGGATTATCCATCCCTAAATATTCCGGGAAACTAAACAGCATGACGTTTCCGAAGACAAAACCGGCGAGCCCTAATTTATAATAAAGATGCCGGTCGGACTTCTGTACCTTCGCTTCCTTATTTTGCGCCAGATTGATTTCCGGTTCATAGCCGATGGAATGCAAAAGCTCGACCAACTGGCGCAAGGTCATTTGCGATTTCAAAAAACTAATGGTGACTCTCTTACTCAAAAAGTTGACCCGGGATTGCACAATACTCCCGTTTAGTCGGTAAAGGTTCTCCAGCAACCAAAGACAGGAAGAACAGTGAATCTGTGGGACTCGAAAAGTGATCTTGACGTTTGTACCGTCGTCAAAATCAACAAGCTGATCCCAAACGTCCGGGTCCTCTAAATATGTAAAATCACCTGTTTTATTTCGGTTCTTGCGGATACCTGGTTGTTGCTCAAGTGTATAGTAATTCTGCAAACCGTTTTCCGCCAGAATTTCATATACCAACTTACAACCCACGCAACAAAACTTCTTATCATACGCTTGGATTTCCTCCTCTACGCAGGCTTCACCGCAATGGTAACACGTTGGTTTTCCTTTCATCAGTTCTCAATTTTTCGATCGCCAACAATCATGGCGGCAAATTAGAGAATCCAACCTCCGCCAAAAGTGACAAATATTACCCGGGGTGATGATAAAAGTCACCCCCGTCTCCTCCATTCCAGAATACCTTTGACTACAGGATTAAATCAGTAATTATGAAATACCTAATCGCTCTGTTAGCAACTTTTACAATCGTCCTTCAAGTGCAGGCGGGAATTCAAGAAGACTTGGTAGAATTCGACCGAGCCTTCATTCCCGTTTGGTACCATACCTATAGCGATGACCTTCCCAAAGCCGTGAATGGTCTTCCTCTCCTGGAAGCTCAATGGAAAAACCTAAAAGCGGGCTGGAAGGCCGAAGCTCCCCAAGATCAATATCTCGATGACATTTTTACGATCATCGAAAATCGCCTGGAAGAAACAGCGGATGCTTTAAGTGAGCACAACCTTGCTCTGGCCTATAACCAACTGGACCATATTAAATATGAACTGATGGAACTACGCAGGCAGCAGGGCATTCGGTACCAACTCGATGATCTTTACAATTTCCACGAAATGGTTTTCCACGTGATTTGTATCGCCGACGACGATCTGCTGGACCTGATGGAATGGCGTGAATTTGAACGGGTCGTTCACGAAATGAACATCGGATGGACACTGCTGGCAAGAATGGATTTTGGCAAGAGTGGCGGGGCTTATAAGCATCAATTTACGGAGGCGCTTCTCGATTTCAACCAGAATATGGAAACCGCACAACAATTAGCTGTGCAGAAAAGTGGCCTGACTTTGAAGGACGCAGCTTTTGACCTACTGATTCCATTTGGAAACTTCCAATTCCACAATCAGGAGTTGCTCAAATGAACCAAATTATGTCCCAAAACCAAGATCTGTCAAGGCCGGTTTCAGATATCATGACACGGCCGGTGATTTCCGTCCAAGAGGAAGACACCATTGCTCAAGTACTAAAGATTTTCAACGAAAACATGATCCATCATTTGCCAGTTTTGAATCATTCAGATCAAGTCATTGGTATCATCAGCAAACACGATCTGGCGAAAATCATTAAGGGCACCGAACTCCTGAGTCCAGAAAATTCGGATGACCAAATCAGAAAAAGGACAACATCACTGGCTGCAAAGCACATCATGCAAAGGACAGTGGTTACCTTGCAAAAAAGGGATCCGATCCAAACTGCTGCCGACATTCTTCTGGAAAATCTATTTCATTGTCTGCCGGTAGTCGATGATCAACAACGTCTTCTGGGCATTGTGACCGGTTATGATCTTTTGGTTTACGCCTACCACAACCAGTCTGATGGGTGAGAACCTCGTTTCCAGTTCACCATTTATTCATTTATTCATCCGATACCAATGAAAAAAATCCTCTTCCCCACCGACTATTCTTCAACGGCAAAAAAAGCTTTTATCCATGCCTTGTTACTGGCAGAGCGATTTGATGCGGAAATTATCGTATTTCACGCTTACGAGCTCCCGGCCATCACCGGTTCTCCAAATTTACCGAGTACCGCACAAGAGGCTTACGACGGTATGAAAGCCGAAGCGCTAAGAAAATTCGAAATACACCTCCCCCAGCTGAGAAGTTTGGCGGCCCAGCAAGGATTTGGCAGTATCCGAGTTTCGAATTCGATCGATGAAGGAAGTCCCATGCCCAGTATCGTCAAAAAAGCGCGTTGGGAGGAAACGGACTATATCGTCATGGGCACAAAGGGTTCAACCGGCCTGCGGGAAGTTTTTCTCGGCAGCATCGCCGGGGAAGTTCTCGAACACGCTCCCTGTCCGGTACTCGTCATCCCGGAAGACTCACATCTGAATCCTTCCATCCGCAAAATAGCCGTCACCACTTCTTTTGAGGAAATGGAAAAAAAGGCCTTGCATCGGGTTCTGGCATTTTCCCAGAAGTTTGGTGCGGAAGTAATATGTGTCAATGTCGATCTCGCCCATACGGAATTCCACAACCAAAAGATGACCAACCTGCAACGCGAGTTTGAGGCGTTTCCCAGTCTACGCTTCCAAACGATTCAAGGAAACAGTCTCGAAAAGGCCCTGCTGTCCTTTTTGGAAAAAGAAGACATCGACATACTAGCGATGATGACCCATCAGCGAAACTTCCTGGAAGAACTCTTCAACTACAGCCGAACCAAAAAGATGGTTTACCACTCCAAGACACCAATATTGGCTATTCCAGTTGGGATCTTATCGTAATTCATCGGAACCATATCGGATCGGCAACGGATGGCTGGTTGATTCTGCCATAAAACTATATCTTTAGACCTTTAGTAATGGTCAAAACAATCCGCCCAATGCCGATCGCCAAAGTATTTCTCAAGGAATCACAGCATCGAGTTCGTCAGTCATTTGTACGCATCGTCCACGATCTTAATCAATTGAAGGGAGAGATCAAACTCATGGATAAAAAATTCTCCTTTATGCTGTTTGCTGTCCTTTCCTTGGCGGCCTGTCAACAAAAATCCGCTACCTCGGAAGAAACGTTATCATCCACTCCAAATGAAGGAAAGATTCTATATGTTACTCACTGCGCTGGTTGTCATGGTAAAGACCTACAGGGTACTTCTGCCACCACGCTCTTGAAGACCAACTGGAACTACGGACGTGGAAGAGGGCAGATGCAAAAAAACATCAAGTACGGCATCGCCTCGGCTGAAATGCCTGCTTTTGAGCATCTGCTTGATGATGATCAAATTAAAGCCATTACCAATTACATCTGGAATGCCCAGGGAGCAAGACCGGAATCAGTCACTGAAATCCCCCCAACACTCTCCACTTCCGACTACACCCTCCACGTGGAAAAGGTGGTCGAAGCGGGATTAAAAACCCCTTGGGCAATAGAATTTGTAAACGAAAACCGGGCCTTGATTTCCGAACGGGGCGGTAGCCTTAAATGGCTGGTTGATGGGCAATTGGATACTACGGCGATCCAGGGACTTCCAATCCCCCATACCGCGAGTTCTACCGGTGGCTTCATGGACATCGCCATCGATCCCAATTACGTAGAAAACAAATGGATCTACTTGGCTTACAGCCAAACGAACGGGTCTCCCGATGATAGAATGGCTCCCGCATTAACCAGCATCATCCGGGGAAAAATCGAAAACCATCAATGGATAAACCAAGAAATTCTCTTTCAGGTGGCCGATTCTCTGAAGCCTATCAAGGGAAATCGCTGGGGTTGCCGATTTATGTTCGACCGGGAGAATCACCTCTTTTTCACCATTGGCGACATGGCATTGGCAATGGATTCGCAGGATCTGGGAAAAGCCACGGGTAAGGTGTTTCGCATTCATCCCGATGGTTCGATCCCGAAGGACAATCCGTTTATCCATACCCCTGGAGCACTTCCGGCCATCTACACCATTGGAAATCGGAATACGCAAGGACTCGCCCAACATCCGAAAACTGGCGCCATCTGGTCGACCGATCACGGTCCAATGGGAGGGGATGAGCTAAACATTCTCAAGAAAGGAGCAAACTATGGGTGGCCAATCATTACCTATGGCCGGGATTACAATGGAGATACGGTATCCCTACTGACTCACCGGGAAGGTCTCGAACAGCCAGTGGTACAATGGACCCCATCCATAGCAGTTTGCGCTGCTGCCTTCTGCGAGAGCCAACTATTCCCCAAGTGGAACGACCATTTATTAATCGGAGCTTTGGCCTATGAAGAATTGCGGCTGCTCAAACTGGAAAATGACGACGTGGTGGAACAAGAAATCCTGCTAAAGAACAATGGCCGGGTGCGTGAAGTCATCTTTGGACCGGACGGAGCACTTTATCTGCTTCTGAACGGACCGGATATGTTGCTTAGAATTACACCGGATACTCAGCGCCAACTTGGCTGACGGCTTCCTCCTACCCTTTTTAATTCCCTAGTAAGTCGTTGGTCCAGGTCCATTACCTTAGGATGGATTTCGGGTAATTGCCGCCGGACATAGCGCAGGAAATCGCCGTAAGCCCAGCCGTATTCCACCAAGCCCACGAGGTTGTTCATTTGCTTGGGGTCTTGGT
>JANQRV010000163.1 GCA_028284395.1 Saprospiraceae bacterium | reverse complement strand
ATGTTGCCACTGACTTGCCTACAACTCCGGTGGGTTGGGCCAGCTTAAACGGCGGTACCACCGGCGGTGCCGGAGGACCGACAGTCGTCGTCTCCAATCGAACGGATCTGGAATTCTATCTGGAACAACCAGCTCCATATCAGATTTTCGTTAGCGGCACGATCGACCTGGTACTCTATGAACAATTAATCATTCAGTCGAATAAAAGTGTGATCGGGCTGGGCAGTGATGCGACCATTCGGTACGGAGGGTTTGCGGTGCGAGGCAATAACGTCATCATTCAGAATTTAGCCATCAGAGATTCCTACGACGGCGACTGGGAAGGAGACACCCATGGTACCGATGCTCTGACAATCTACGGTCAAAACATTTGGGTTGACCACTGCCATCTCTTAGCAGCAGCAGACGGACTCCTAGATATTACGGGCAATTATCAGGAATCTTCCGCAGACTACGTTACGGTGTCTTGGACCAGATTCTCCTCCCACAATAAGGTGATGTTGATTGGTAGTTGGGATGACGATTTTAGTTCCAGAACTCACCTGAATACAACCGTCTACAATTGTTGGTTTGATGGCACGCAAGAAAGAATCGTTAACGATCGAATGCCCAGAGCGAGATTTGGAAAAGTTCATGTATTCAATAACTACTATGAAAATGTCGGTCATTACTGTGTATCAGCTCGTGTGGAAAGCGAGGTCTTAGTCGAAAATTGTTATTTCCGAAATTGTAGCGATCCCCATACCATCGGAGATTTTGGTTTGGGGTTAAAAGACCCCGAATTGGTAGCCCGCGACAATCTTTATGAAGTTTCGGATGACACCCGAATGACCGGTGGAGAGGCCTTTGAGCCTGCTACCTTTTACGCCTATAATCTGTTGCCGGCCAAGGACGTACCGGCCATCATCATGAATGGTGCTGGGCCAGTCGATGCCCCCAACAATACACCTCCCATCGCCCGGGATGAACTGATCTATCTTGTCGATGGCGGGAACAGTCCGGCAATCATCGATGTCCTGCACAACGACACCGATACCGACGGAGGGGATTTAAGAATCTCAGTCCTCCTCAACGAACCGAACGGCCAGGCATATATCAGAGACAATCGCCTCCACTACGAAGCCAACTTTCAGCCCCTTGAGCCAGATACGGTTCTTTACCAGTTGATCGACACACAGGGCGGAACAGCAATCGGTACGGTAGTGATCCACTTTCAATCGTCGGGCATTCCAATAACAATCAACAGTACGGATAATTGCGGCCTGAGTGCCGAAATCCTACCCACCACTTCGTTTGACTGTTCCGATCTTGGCTCCCAAGCGATTGCGATGGGTGTTGTCGATGCCAATGGGAACATCACTACGATCAATTGCGCAGTAACAATCGAAGATGTAACGCCCCCTACCCTCTTTTGTCCGGTTCCGGCCATGAGTTACTCCGCGGCCACCGGTACGTGCGAATATGAAGCCACTTTTGTCGCTACCGCTTCCGATAATTGTACAACAACACCTCTCCTGACCTACCGAATTGAAGGAAATCCCATCAGTTTCCCACATAGCTTTCCCGTTGGAACCACCACAGTAGAAGTCATTGCCGCTGATCAAAATGACAATTCAACCAATTGCTTCTTCGAAGTGGTCGTAATTGATAACGAGGCGCCTAGCGCTTCCGATCCGGCAGACCTAATCCTATGCAACGGTGCCGCTCCCACCCCGGATATTTCGGTAGTATTAGACGCCACCGATAACTGCCCGGGAGTAACCGTTGCTCATCTCAGCGATGGCCCCATCAATGCAACAGGATGTGGAGAGATCTTTACAAGATCCTACAGCATCACGGATGCGAGTATGAATGCTATTATTGTTAAACAGCAGATCATCATTAAAACGGATGAAACCGATCCAACGGTGTCGCCGCTTTCTTCCATATACGTAAATCCGCCTTCTGCGATTCCGATACCGGATATTTCGGTGGTGTCGAACTTCAGTGACGATTGTGACGTGCCGACCGTGGCTTTTTTGAATGATGTAAGCGACGGCAATGTCAATCCGGAGATTGTTGTCCGCACCTATCGGATCACCGACGCTTGCGGGAATTTTACCGATGTACAACAACTCATCGTCATTGGAGGATGCCCTCCCGAGCATACCTTGATCAATGGCAATCGGCTATCCGGCATATTGATGATCGACCAAGTCTATCGGACCGATGGCATACTTGAATCCATTCAGGTCTTGAACAGCCCATTTGCAGGTAGCCCAATGATCGATTACAAAGCTGGAACCAACATACAACTGCTACCTGGTTTCGAAGCAAAACCCGGGGTAGTATTTCGAGCTTTTATTGGTGGTTGTGACGACGAATAACCCGTCAATCCAGCAATTTCAACAAAACATCGGAGCCCGAGTAATCGCCGGATTCCAAATCATACCAATGCTTGATCCGGGGAATGGTTATTCCATCCACGGCAACGGTTCCTTCAAACAATAACCTTTCTCCCTTTCTAGTCCCGTTCTCCTCCGCGAACATCTCAATCCCCAGCAATGAGTAGTCATTTTTATCGACAAACAGATACCATTCTTTAGTAAAAAGTGGTTCGTGTAATGAGATATGGATCCGGTAAGCCACTTTTCGGTTGAAGGTAACTTTGGCAACTCCCAGAATTTCCTCGATCAAATTCTGATTCAAGGTCATAGGCAGGCCGTAAAAAGTGCGGTAGGATCGCTGATAACGGGGTACCAAGTTGAGGTCAAGTCGGTATTTTTCGCGCCACTCTTCCGGAAAATCACTTTGCCCATCTATCAACACCTTCATGCTTCCATCTGCTTCCATACTGTAGGTAGCTATTTTATCAGCGCGATTGCGCTGCAATTGGAAATAACCGGTACCAGCGTCGAGCGTTACGATGGAATATCGGTGTGGCACGCTGGGTCGAGGCTCTTGAATATGCGCCTTTAACATCAGTGCCGGCCACTTACTATCCGGGTCGTATTTTTGGATGCTTTTGTCGAGAATTGCTTGTCCGTTTTTGATTAAAAGAGGCGGCATATCAACAACGGCAATCATGCTTATTACCAGAATGGCAGTCAATACTTTCATAGGAAGTGCTTTGGTTGATAAAGCGTTCAAGATATGCAGGCAAAAAGATCAAAGACAAACTCAGTAACAAATGCCTGTCTCATTTTCCTATATTGAGACAAACTCTTCAACAAAATCAGATTGCGGATGACATTTCACTTTTTTCAGGTTTTATTGCTCGCCGGATTGATCAATGCCGGCATCCTGTTATGGACTTTTCCCAAACTACCGATCCGCGACCGACGACCAGCAATTCTTCTAGGCATCTTGCTGGTGTTGATTGCCTTATCTTTTGTTTCCTTTGGCATATTGCCCCGGATCCGACGGATCATTGATTGGTTTCACCTGATAAGGATTCCGGTTGTCTTCTTTATTGGACCGGTTTTCTTGCTGTTGATCCAATCTTTGAATGCACAGAGCCCCAAACCCATTCGAAAAACACTTCTCCACTTCATTCCGGCTATCTTAGAAATAATGGTGGTTGGAGGTTTCTGGATATTCGTGGAGCTGAGTAGTCCGTCCGACAGGTTGGTCATTTTGTACAACCCCAACTTTTCACTGATCCACGGAGGCCTTGCACTCCTGCATGTAGCCCTATACTTGTTGGCGGGACTCCAATATTCCAAGGCTAACTTCAACCAAACTCGACGTACGCTTCCCTGGTCCCTGCTATACGGAATAGCGGGCCTATTGTTTTTTTGGCTGGCCTTGTACTTTATCGAGATGTTCCAATATCCCCGACCACTTTGCAGCAAGTACTATTCGCCTTGGTGTTTATTGACTTTGGCCTTCTATCTCGGGATTGGTTATCACGTTCTGATCAATCCCCAATGGCTACGTGGCCACATGGCTGGCAAACAACAGATCGGAGAACAATTGTCCGACATCTACCGGGAGATCAAAGAGGTCATCGTCCAGCAGAAACTGTTTCTGGATCCGGCCCTGAAGCAGTCTGACCTCAGGCGCATCACATCCGTTCCGGCCTATCTTATAACGAAGGCTTTACGAGCTCATGGCGAAACCTCACTAACCGATTTTCTAAACCGGTTGCGGATCGAAACCTTCCTGCAAAAATTAGAACAAGGACAAGATCAAAACCTCACTTTATTCTCCATTGCCCAAGAATCCGGGTTCAAATCCCGGGCAACATTTTACCGGGCTTTCAAAAAGCATACGGGGCTGACGCCAGGGGCCTTTAAATCTGGTAGATCTTGAAGATCCACCAGATCTAAGCAGTACGGCTGAGAAATGCCAATAGCTGGTTGGCGTCTTCAATGTTATTGTAAAAATGAATGCCCAAGCGAAGTCCTCGGTTATACGAACAAACAATGCCATTCTGGTTTAGATCTTGAACCAGTTCCCGCGGAGCATCCACCGATAAAATGCCGGATTCCAAATGGGGGTTTATGGAAGTGATCACTTGATAAGGGGTTTCACCCGCAATTTTCTCTCGCAAATAGGTCTTCACCCTTTTAATTTGCGCTTGAATGATGTCAAATCCTATTTCCAAATGATGTTCCACCTGAAAGGCCAAGGTTTCAAAAACCAATAAATCTTGATGACCCGGTTCAAAATACTCGCCCAGTGTGGGGTTCCCTTCCATGCGGGGATTCTTATAAGTGTTATACCCACGCGTTTTGGACTCCAGAGCCCGCGCAATGGCTTTACTGAAAAACAGCAGTCCGTTTCCGTAACCAGCACACAACCACTTAAATGCACTGGCCGCAAACAGATCGATGCCACTCTCTTCAAAATGAAATGGAGCCGTGCCCAGGAATTGAGTAGCATCGGCAATAATGAGCACCTCCGGACATGCTTGCTTTACGGCCTGAAAAGTCACCGGAGCAATGATGTTCCCATTGGAATACTGGACTACGCTCAAGGCCAGGATATCAATTTGATGCTCCTGAATTTGACGAATGAGCTCCTCGGCAGAATAACTTCGGTTGGGAATACTGATACAGCGGAAGTTTCGGCTTTCGAACGGCCATACAATGGAAGGGTAATCGTTTTTTAGGTGAAGGACCCTCTGTCCGTCCGCCAGGGCTTCCAGAACGAGATTCAGTCCGATAGAGCAACTGGGGATCAGAGCTGTTCTTGTCGGCTCTGCTCCAAATGCAGCAGCAACAGAACCTTTAATCTTATCAATGCGGCCGTATACGCCAGCCCTGAAATTACTGCCCTTTTGTTGAAAGGTTAGGTCTAACCGGTGCCGGTGAGCCACCAGTTGCTTGGAGAACAAGCCGGAAGAACAGGAATTAAGATAAACGAAGTTTTCGAGCGCAGGATAATTATTTCTGATGTTTTCCATCCCGTCAAGGTAGAAAAAATTTAGATGTGTCGAGTGGATCACCGGCATTCTTGACCCCGATAATCAGATCTTCAAAAATGGGTCGCAAAAGACATTGCAGACCAACCGTCCAGCGGCAAGAAAAGGCATAGATGGGTCAGGGTTTTCATAGTGTAACTTAAGGGTTTAGGTGATAGAACTGGTACGAGCCTGAAGGAAGTTATCACCTTTTTCCGGGGATATCAAGTTTTGTACCCACTATGGTTCATTTGGTAATTTTAAAGGTTTAATTGCATTACAATAGCTATAAAGGTGTCATTTATCTCTATTTTGTCGAAAAATCACCAAAATGCAAGTTTTAGAGGCCTATAAACCTTTTGAAGTACAAGAAATCGAATTGACCCAATGGCAGCAGCGACCCGTAAAAAACAATTTCTTCGAGCTGGTACTAATCAAAGCAGGCGAAGGCATTCAATGCATCAATTACAATGAATACCCATATGAGCAAGGAAGCCTGTTTTTGTTACCTCCCCTAAAGTGTCATTCTTTCGAGATACATCAAACCTCACAGTTTGTCTTTCTGAAATTCACCTCCGATTTTTTCCAGGCCAAGACCCGCGATGCGGTCAATCATTACGAATGGTTCAAAGAAGCGGCTTATATCCTTTCCAATTACAACCAATTACCGGGCGACATCATTCACAACAACCTTGACCGCCGGCACATTTACACGCTCATCGATTTAATTTTGCAGGAGAATCGGAATTTCGGATCGGGATCTGATTCTTTGATCAAAAGCTTCATGACCAGCATTCTGGAAATCTTGGTGCGAAACATTAAACGGAGCTCTTTCCACGAAGTGGAAATGTCGGCCGGTAAAGACGAACGCATTACCAAACTCCTCACCTACATCAATGAACACATCAGTGAGCCTCACCTCTTAAGGGTGGAACAATTGGCCAAGACCTTTTTGCTGTCCCCGACCTATCTCAGCGAATTCTTTCGAAAAAAAGTAAACATGCCTTTGCGGGAGTACATTATCAAAGCCAAACTGAAGTTGGTTGAGATTCGACTCCTAAACTCCGATTATACGCTTACGGAAATTGCTGAGGAATTGAGTTTTACCGATGTCAGTCATCTTTCCAAGACCTTTAAAAGGTATGCCGGAATATCGATTAGGGAGTTTAAGAAGGAAGGTGAGTACAGATTGCTCAAGCGGACTGTTTGCTGATTTATTTCTTCTATGAGCAAAGTGCAAAAATCTAAACTTCAGGTCCCAGAATGTTATTTTTGAACAAGACTATTGTTGAAAAATTTTGGGAAGTTTAAGAACACCTCTACTTTTGGGGCAAATAACCACTTGCCTAAAAAAGAAACAAAATGAAAGTGCATCCACAAGCAGGCCAAACCGCCGCTCCCCATCAATTGACCCACATTCCCCGTTTGATAACGGCCTACTTCACCGACCAACCCGATCCCTCGGTCCGCGAACAGCGCGTGTCCTTCGGAACCTCCGGTCATCGGGGATCTTCTCTGAAGCGATCGTTCAATGAAAACCACATCCTGGCCACGACCCAAGCCATTTGTCTGTATCGACTGAAAGAAGGAATCGACGGTCCGGTCTTTATGGGAATTGATTCGCACGCACTCTCCGAACCGGCCCAGGCCACCGCTTTGGAGGTCCTGGCTGCAAATGGGGTGGAAACGATGATCGCTGCCGATGATGAATATACACCAACCCCGGCCGTTAGTCACGCCATCATCGTTTACAATCGGGGGCGTTCAAACGGGTTGGCTGATGGGATAGTGATTACGCCATCGCACAATCCTCCGGACGATGGCGGCTTCAAATACAATATGACCAATGGTGGTCCTGCTGAAAGTCAAGTCACGGCTTGGATTCAAGCAAAAGCCAATGAGATCCTGGAAGATGATCTTCGTCAGGTCAAGAGAATTCCCTTGCAAAGGGCATTAAAGGCCCCTACTACACATCGATACGACTACCTGGATGCCTACACATCAGACCTGGATCAAGTCATTGACCTGGAAGTCATTCGTTCCGCCAATTTGAATATGGGAGTCGACCCGATGGGCGGTGCCGGTGTAAGTTATTGGCAACGCATCGCTGATCGCTATCATTTAAACCTCACTGTTGTAGACAAAGAAGTGGACCATACCTTCCGCTTTATGTCTTTGGATTGGGATGGCAAAATCCGTATGGACCCATCCTCACCTTACGCTATGCAACGTCTAATTCAATTAAAGGACCAATTTCCCGTAGCTTTTTCTTGCGACACCGACCACGATCGCCACGGTATTGTGACGGGAAGCAGTGGGCTCATGGCCCCCAACCACTATCTCTCCGTCGCCATTGACTACCTCTTCCGCCACCGGTCAGAGTGGAAACCAACCACCGGCATTGGCAAAACGCTGGTCAGCAGCGGCATGATCGATAAGGTAGCCGCCAAATTGGGCCGGCCGCTAGTGGAAGTGCCGGTAGGCTTCAAGTGGTTTGTGGATGGATTGTTTAACGGTACGCTTGGATTCGGCGGCGAAGAAAGTGCGGGCGCATCCTTTCTGGACCTCCGGGGCAATGTCTGGTCGACCGACAAAGACGGCATCATCGCGGCTCTGTTAGCGGGCGAGATCACTGCCCGCACCGGTAAGGATCCGGGCGAAACATACCGCGGCTTTACCGAAGAATTCGGCTCACCTTTCTACGCTCGAATCGATGCTCCCGCTACGCCCACCCAAAAGGATAAACTCAAAAAATTATCGCCCGAGCAGGTTACTTCCTCTCAATTGGCCGGCGATAAGATAGCATCCATCTTGACCACTGCCCCCGGTAATGGAGCCGCCATTGGAGGGCTTAAGGTTGTGACGGATAATGGCTGGTTTGCAGCGCGTCCGTCCGGAACGGAAAACATCTACAAGATCTACGCGGAGAGCTTCAAAAGTGAAGATCACCTAAAACAGTTGCAAGAAGAAGCGCAATCAGTCGTAGATGGAGTGATCGGCTAGACCCTACGGCAACGTGAAAGCCACGTAACTGCCTTGCTCTTGTCGTTCCCGATTTCCCGACACGGCAATCAATACGAATTGTTTTCCTTTCCACTGGTAAACGGTGGGGGTGGCCATTCCCGAACCGGGTAACGCATGCTCCCACAACAAGGTGCCATTGTCGGTATCGAATGCCCGGATTCGCTTGTCGAGCGTGGAGGCGATCAAAATCAAGCCGGAAGCGGTTAGTACCGGGCCTCCCAATGTCTTGATACCGGTCCAGGGCTCATTGGGGCCGGTCAATACTTCGTAGGTTCCCAGCGTCCGCTGCCATTTGATTTTCCAGGTATCGATGTCGTAGGCAGTGAGTGTAGCCCAGGGAGGTTTTATTGCTGGATAACCATTTTGATCCACAAAGACGTTATTGCCCCGATGAGCGTATTTCAACCGACTTTGTTCCGGTGCCGAACTCCGCGATGCTCCCACTTTCTCATTGGTATCTTTTTCACCGCGCAAAAAAGCCACCAGTGCTTTCTTTTCCTCTTTCGAAAGGAAGGCAAATCCCGGCATACCACCGATCCCGTTTTCGATGATTTTGGTCATTTCGGAGCGCCCGTATTTTGAAGCAACTCCAGTCAATGGCGGATAAAAGTGTGCACCCTGGCGTTCAGCCCCGTGGCAACTGGCGCAGTGTAATTGATATAAGTTGGAACCCGACCGGTCAAGTTTTGCTAATTCCGCTTCCTGGTCAAATAATTCCAGCAAACCCGGAAAATCATTGGCATTAACAACCAGGGTT
>JANQRV010000119.1 GCA_028284395.1 Saprospiraceae bacterium | reverse complement strand
ATCAAGCCTGCCGCAGCGGCAGATAAACCGGTGAAGGAATTCAGCAATGATATGACCACCGGCATATCGGCACCACCAATGGGCGCCACAAACGAAACACCGTAGACCAGGGTGAGTACAAGCAGACCGATCAACAAACCGGTATTTAAGCCGGTCGCAATGAGATATATCGCCAGACCTACGGTAACAACCAATAGGACCATATTGATGATGTTGTGTTTGGGCAAGGTCAGGGTATTGTCCCAAACCAGCCCCTGCAACTTGGCGTAGGCAAGCAAACTTCCGGTAAAAGCAACGCCACCGATCAACAAAGTCAGGACAGCGATCGTAATCTGATCGGTCGGCATCGTCGGGTTGGCGAGCAATTCTGCCATGGCCAACACCACCGCACAAGCACCTCCCAATCCGTTGAAGATCGATACCATCTGCGGCATATCCGTCATTTTGACCCGCCGGGCAGCAACGGCACCGATGAGACTACCCACCACAATTCCGCCCGCAATCCAGGCGTAATTACCTCCACCTTTTTCCAAAGGCATAAAGAGGGTTGCCAAAATGGCCAGCCCCATACCGATACTGGCTAATGTGTTGCCTCTTCTTGCCGTATCAGGAGAACTTAGGAGCCTCAGCCCCCAGACAAATGCAACTGCTCCCAATAAATAACTTAAGTTTATAAAAAATGAAATAGCCATTGTATTTTACTTTTTCTTCTTTTTGAACATTTCCAGCATGCGGTCCGTAACCATAAATCCTCCGACAACATTGATCATACCCAGGATGACGCCCAGTATTCCCAATGATAAGGTGAAGTAATCGTCGGCATCCGCCTGTCGGATCAGAAGAATGGCGCCAATGATAACGACACCACTCACTGCGTTGGCTCCTGACATCAGAGGCGTATGCAGGACGGTCGGGACTTTAGAAATGACTTCAAAGCCCAAAATGATGGTGAAGATGAGCAGGTAAACCAATAATAGATTGGCTTCGTCCTGAAAAAATGCGTATACACTCTCCATTATAAATTAGGTATTTGTGTTCGATTAAGCGGTGATGAGCGATCCTTTGATGATCTCGTTCTCGAGGTCCATATTGACGGCGCCATCGACGATGATCAGGTTTAGGAAATTGACCAGGTTATTGCTGTACAGGAAGCTGGCGTCCTGAGGCATCAGTGCCGATAGATTAGAATTTCCGATGATGGTCACTCCATTGTGATTGACGACCTGGTCGTTTTGGGTCAGCTCGCAGTTTCCTCCGGTTGACGCCGCCAAATCTACGATGACTGATCCTTTTTTCATGGCTTCTACCGTTGAGCCGGGCACTAACAGGGGGCCTTTTCGTCCGCGAACCTGGGCCGTGGTGATGATGATATCCGAATTCATGGCTCGCTTTTGGACCTCTGCCCGTTGACGTTTGATGAAATCTTCGGATTGTTCGACGGCATATCCACCAGCTGCCGTATCGTCCTTGGCGCCTTCCACTTCTATAAAGCGGGCTCCAAGACTTTGTACCTCCTCCTTGGCTGCAGCCCTCGTATCGAAGGCCTCCACCATGGCTCCCAGCCTACGCGCCGTTGCAATGGCTTGCAAACCTGCTACACCAGCACCCAATACCAGTACTTTAGAAGGTTTGACACTTCCCGCCGCAGTGATCATCATGGGAAAATAGCGCGGCAAGTATTGAGCTGCTTCGAGTACTGCCTTGTAACCGGCTATGGAAGCCATTGATGAGAGCACATCCATGGCTTGAGCCAGGGTGGTACGTGGGATCATATCCAGGCTAAAGGCATGTACGCCCTTTTCCTTCAGTTGATCGATTACCTCCGGTTCGTTGTAGGGCTGGAACTGTGAAATGAGGGTTTTGCCCTCTTGCCACTCCGAGCTCGGCAACGGAGAAATGCTGATGATGACATCCGATTCGCCGAGCAGGGTCTTGCGATCGACGACTTTGGCACCTTCGCTGTAATCGGCATCTGAATACATTGATTTTTCGCCGGCACCTTCTTCAATCAGGAAATTGACGCCCAATTTGGCGAGTTTGGGTAGGGAAGGCGGCACAATAGCCACCCGGTTATCTGTGGGTTCTTTTACAATACCTATATTCATTGGCTTAGCCGTTTTGCTGAGCGAATATAGGGAGAGTTACCACTTTCGCCAAACTTTTATGATTTATTGATCGAAATGAAAAGCCGTTCACTTTAACTTTTCGGGAAACTGCTTCCTGAATTTTTCCATCTTGGGAGAGATGATGTAGGTACAGTACGGATTGCGGTCTCCAACTTTCTTATAATAATCCTGGTGATACTGTTCGGCTGGATAGAAGGTCTCGAACGGACTGATCTCCGTCACAATGGGGTCACTCCAAAGTCCGGCGGCCTCCATCTTTGAACGTTCTGCCACCTCGCGTTGGTTTTCATCGTGATAAAAGATTACGGAACGATATTGAGGCCCCACATCATTACCCTGGCGATTGAGGGTCGTGGGATCGTGGGTGTGCCAGAAAATCTCGAGTATGTCGGCAAAGGAGATCACGGAGGGGTCAAACTGGATTTGGATGACTTCAGCATGTTGGGTAGTACCCGAACAGACCGCTTCGTAGTTGGCGGTTTCTGCCTTTCCTCCGGAATAACCGGATGCTACCGATACGACGCCCCGGGTTTCTAAATACACTGCTTCTGTACACCAAAAACATCCTCCGCCGAGGGTAGCTGTCTCTAAGATTTGATCAGTCATCGGAAAAGTTTTGACAATAATAATTGTTTTTCTTTAGAAGTTAAGGCTTGGGGGGGAGGTTAGAAAGTCAGAGGGCGGCCTCCGGATAGTTGTGGTACTGTAAAGTAAGTCCGGGCTGCAGCCAGTTCAGGAAGTGTTGGAGAGCCTTCTTCTTTGCGTCATTCAATTCGTAGCTGATGTAATTGGTAAAGTAGGTCTGTAGATCGAATTGGGGCATCGGACTTGGCAATAGGTACATCAGTTGGGGGATTTCGGCAATGCCCGTTTGAAGCGCCTGGTTAAAAGCCAATATGAAGTCGTCGGGCAAGGGCTTCGTACTGACCCACGCGGCGAAAACAAATGGCAAACCGGTGTGTTGGGTCCAGGCCTCTCCCAGGTCATAGCTAAAGGGGAAGCGGTTTTCGATTTCGATGGCGCGATCGCCAATAACGAGTCCGCCGGTTTTACCGCCTAATTCTTGCTCGTAGCCCTCGTAGCCGTTCACCAAAACCGGATTTTGGCGCCAATGGTTGGCCAGCAGGTATTTCGTCAACTGAACGGAGGTTCGGGAGTGGTGGTCCAGGATGATGGTATCCAATTGCTCGATGGGACGGTCGGCATAGATGCAGACCGTTCGGACCGAGCCTTCGGCACCAATACAGTAATCCGAGATGATCCACGGCTGTCGCAACTCGGGAATGATGGCTACCGGCACCAGGCCGAGATCTGCACGTCCGTCCTTCAATTTGGCGGCACAAACCGAAGGGATGTCCAATTCGAGATCGATCTGGCCGGCGATCGGACTTTTGAGGATGCCATATAATAAGGGCTTGGTATTCAAGTAACTGACCGCTGTAACTTTTATTTGATTGTTCGCCATAATCTGTTTCTTAGTCAAGATGCGAGGTGTCGTTCTCCATTTCAAAATTGAAAATGCCGTCGACAAGCGTCAGTTTATATAAGCCAGTATTAGAGTGTCGGAATTGTTCCATCTTTTGTAACGGTAGTTTCTTCATCAGGCAGACCAGGCATCTCATAGCCCGACCGTGCGAACAGATCAGGATGGTTTGTTCGGGCCGGCCGTGCAAATGCTCGATGAACTGTCCCAATCGAGCGGACAATTCCAGGGCGCTTTCACCTCCTTCCACACTGGCTTTGAAATTGCCCTCGGCCCATGAATTGATCATTTCCAGGTAATGGCGCCGAAGCGCCGGGTCCCCTCCTTTTCCTTCATGTACCCCCCAGTTCATTTCATTGATCTCGGTGAATTGCTCCCACGGAATGCCTTGTTCGATGAATGGTTGAACGGTCTGGTGGGTGCGTTTTAATGCCGAAGTCAGTACAACCTCAAATGGGATGTGGTGGTAACTTTGGTAAAATGCAGCCGCCTGCGCTAAGCCTTTATTGTTGAGATCCGAATCTACACCACTGCCCTGGATGATACGCAGTCGGTTGTACTCCGTTTGCCCGTGGCGGATCAAATAGATTGTTTTCTGCATTAAACTTTAGTTTTTCACGACCGGTAATGAGACGTATCCCTTGAATTGTTGATCCTCTTCAAATTGGTGATCCTTGAAATTTTTGATGACGCCATAAAGCGTATCTCTTTCAATCGGTTCACGGCCCACATTGCGGATCAAATTGACCAATTCTCTGGTGCTCATTGCTGGATTTTGCTCTTCGGATCCCGCCATGGAGTATATCTTCGTCGTGTCATCGATCGTGCCGTCAATGTCGTCTACCCCAAAAGCCAGCAGTAATTGAGTAGTGTGCCTTCCGATCATGGGCCAATAGGCCTTTAAATGGTCAAAGTTGTCCAGATAAATGCGGCTGATGGCATAGTTTCTCAAGTCTTCGATCGTTGTCGACTCCGGTACGTGAGACATCTGATTGTCCTTATTTCGGAACTTCAGCGGGATAAAGGTTTGAAACCCGCCGGTTCTGTCCTGCAATTGCCGCAGCTGTTCCAGGTGGTGGATCCGGTGATGAAACTGCTCAATGTGCCCATACAACATGGTGGCATTGGACCGGCAACCAAGGTTGTGCCAAATTTCATGGATCTGTAGCCATTGTTCGCCACTGCACTTACCACCGGCAATCTGATCGCGGATCTCCGGATGGAAAATTTCTGCACCTCCTCCCGGAATGGATTGAAGGCCGGCTTCTTTCATCATTTTCATTCCCTCTTCGTACGTAACCTTTCCCTTCTTAAAGATGTAATGGAATTCGACCGGAGTCAATGCTTTTACATGGAGCTCCGGACGGTGTGCCCGAATCTTGCTGAACAATTCCGAATAAAATTCAATATCGTATTGAGGCAAGACGCCACCGACAATGTGGACTTCGGTCACCGGTTGATCATCGTATTTCCGGACAATGTCCATGATGTCTTCCAGGCTGTATTCCCAACCTTCTTCCCGCTTCTTGATGAGTCGGGAGTAAGAACAGAAAGTACAGGTATACAGACAGACGTTCGTAGGTTCGATGTGGAAATTCCGATTGAAGTAAGTGCGATCTCCGTGTTTTTTCTCCCGGATGTGATTGGCCAAAGTGCCGAGATAACCCAGTTCTCCACGTTCGAAAAGCAACAGTCCTTCCTCCTCGGTAATGCGTTCCTCATTGTAGACTTTAAGGGCAATGTCGCGCATGGCAGTGTCCAGGCCCGGGTCTTCCAATAAAGTTTCCATACGATTGATGGTACTCATAGATCTGGTTTTGATACTTCAAAGGTATAACAACTTTCAATAGTTTCAGTTTTTATTGAAAGTAGTTTTTTTGAAAAAATTCACTCAAAGATATAGATCTTTGGATTTTGGGTTGCCTAGGGTTGGAACTTTTGCTAAAAGTAGGGGTAGCCGAAGTAAGAATTAGTAACCATGCTCTCAATCTTAGTACCGGTCTACAACTTCAATGTGACTTCGTTGGTTCGAGCCTTATCGGATCAATGCCGGGAGTTGCCGGTCGATTATGAAATCCGTTGCTATGACGATGGATCGGATCTAAGCTGGCGGGAGGAAAATCGTTCTTTGGTGGGCCTGGCAAATGTCGAATACCGGGAATTGGGGGTCAACCGCGGTCGGTCGGCCATTCGAAACCTGCTCGGAGCAGAAGCAAAGTATGCCTACTTATTATTTATGGACTGTGATTCGAAGGTGGTCAGTGCCGATTATGTTTCCAAATACGTGCAACAGCTAACTCCCGAAGGATTGCTATACGGCGGGCGGGTCTACCAGGAGAGTCCTCCGGCGGAGGTCGATTACCGCTTGCATTGGTTGTTCGGCCGTCATCGGGAACAGATACCGGCCTCGGAACGGTCAAAGCGGCCGTACGATTCTTTTATGACCAACAATTTTGTGATCCCGCATGCAATTTTCCAGGACATTCGTTTTGACGAGCGACTGACTCAGTACGGACATGAAGATACCCTGTTTGGGATGGAGTTGGAGCGTCGGCAGATTCCGATCCTGCACTTGGAAAACGCCTTGGAACACGTCGGACTGGAATCAGCGGAGACCTTTTTGGCAAAAACGGATCAGGCCATTCAGAATCTAAAGTTTTTGCGGGAGAGCGGTGTAGGCATTAGAACCAAACTGCTGAAGGCAACCGATCAATTGCAAAGATTGAAAGCGGCGAAAGTAGTGAAATACTCGTTGAGGCCGTTTTTCCCATTAATCAGAAAATCGCTGCTTTCTGCCAATCCCAAAATTCGCAACTTAGACGTGTATAAACTCGGCAAATTCCTCGGGTTGTAACTGTTTGCTGATGGTAAAATAGAACTCACTTCCCTTTCCCGGTTCCGATCGAACGCCAATTTCCCCACCGTGCTGTTCGACTAGTTTTTTGCAAAGTGCCAGACCGATGCCGGTGCCTTCGTATTGGGTTTGATTGTGCAATCTTTTAAAGAGCAAAAAGATCTTGTCCTGAAATTCACTTTCAATACCAATGCCATTGTCAACGACCATGAACAACCATTCCGTTGGTTTTTCTATGGCCTTGATCTCAATGACGGGCGTCTGGTCTGACCGCTGAAATTTGAGGGCATTCACGATCAGGTTTTGGAAAAGCATCTTGAGTTTCATTCGATCGGCGGTCAGGGCCGGCGGCAAATTTTCAGACTTAACCGTTGCATTCTTTTCCGTTATGACAACGTGCAATTCGGTTTGGAGTTCTCCCAATAATTCTGCTACATCGACTACTTCCAGACTTCGTTGTGTGGTATTGGCTCGGGAAAAGGTCAAGAGGGCGAGTATTAGCTCTTTCATGTTTTTGGTGCTGGAAACGATGAAAGACATGTATTCTTCTTGTCGCTGGTCCAATTGGCCGGCAAAACTGCGGCGTAAAAGCTGGGTAAATCCACTGATGGTCCGCAGCGGAGCTTGTAGATCGTGGGAAGCGATGTAGGCAAAGTTTTCCAATTCCATATTGGAACTGATGTATTTGCGCAATTCGGCGTTTTTCTTGCTGAGTGCCATTTCGCGTTCGACGATCGCCTGTTCTGATTTAATT
>JANQRV010000117.1 GCA_028284395.1 Saprospiraceae bacterium | reverse complement strand
CAGTGGGGCAAAATTTCCGCGCTGAAACGGGGTTTGTGCCCAGAACCGGCTTCAATCATCTTTTACCAACTGCAGGGCGCTTGTTCTTTCCCAAGTCTTCCAAAATCGTCAGTCATGGTCCTTTTACCAAGCTTGAATTTTTCTTTGATGAAAACCTTAAAGAAATTGAAAACGAATTGTTCCTAGCTTACAATATCAATTTTTTGGATCGAAGCCAATTTACAGTTTGGATATCAAACAATTACCTAGAACTAACCAATCCATTCGATCCCACAAACTTTTCAGGGGAACAATTAGCAGCTGGGACCAAACACCAATGGAACGCATTTGGCGCCATGTTTCAGTCGAAGCCACAAAGCCTGTTTACCTGGGCAGCGAATACCCGCTACGGGGGCTATTTTGCGGAAGGCACCCGCTTAAACTTAGGTGGAGAAATCGGATATCGTTTTCAGCCATATGTCGCCATTAATATTGCAGCAAATTATAATCGAATCAATTTTGGAGAGGATAACCGTCTACCCGATGGTCTTAAAAATGGGCAATTTGATCTGTGGTTGGTAGGGCCGCGCATCGATGTTACGCTCTCTAATACACTGTTCTTCACCAATTTTGTACAGTATAACAACCAATCCCAAAATATGAACATTAATTTGCGAATGCAATGGCGTTATAGTCCTGCATCAGATTTATTCATTGTCTACACCAATAATTATTTCTCCGATTTTTCCCGGATCCGCAACCAAGGTTTTGTTTTAAAATGGCGATACTGGTGGAATATTTAGATCTGACAAAACCTTATTCTCTTAGAAGCTTGAGCAAAACACCATTGGTCCACCCAAATCCATCCTGCAGGGGATATTCACCACCACCCGCGGCCAAGGTCGTATCCATTACATTGTATTTTTCAACCATCTTGCCGGTAAGCTCGTATACTTTTGAATTAAGGCGAATCCATCGTGCCTTGATCTCATTGGCAAGTTCATTGTGACCATAATTCCGCAATCCCCGAATGGTCATCCATTGCAAAGGAGCCCAACCATTTGGAGCATCCCATTGTTGGCCAGTATTGTTAAGCGTCGTAACCACTCCACCGGGTTGAAGGAATGACTCGCTAATTTGCTTGGCGACAGCTTTGCCCTGTTCGTGCGTAGCTAGGTTGAAAGCAAGGGGGTATAGACCTGCCAAGGTAGGCGTATTAACCGATGAAAGTCGTACGAAATTGTAATCTGTGAAAAAGACCAATGGTGAATTCCAACAATACCGTATAACAGCAGCTTTCCTGGCATTAGCTGCTTGTAAATAAAAAGCAACTTTTTCCACATTTTCATCCAACTGATGAGCTTTGGCCAGTACATTCTCCAAATTGTAAAGCAGGGCATTGAGGTCAACTGGAATCAGGTCGGTTGTTTGAATGGTATGAAGATTTTGTTCATCGGAAAACCACCTTGAAGAATAGTCCCATCCCGATTCCGCCCCCGCTCTCAGGTGTCTGTACATCACAGCTTCGGGCCGATCACTTTGTTTTGCGGTTTCAACGTCATCAGCATACATTTCCGTACGAGGGTAATCCCGATCATCCCAGTATCGATTCAAAACAGCACCTTCGCTTAATCGAACAACTCGCCGAATGGCTACATTTTCTGAACTTAACTGGTCTTCACCGTCCATCCAGAAACCATATTCTTTTTCGAGTTGAGGCAAATAATTCCTATAGGTCGCATCTCCTTTTTCCTGAGCTAGCAACTCTACCATTAAAGAAAAAAACGGAGGTTGTGATCTTCCCAAAAAATAGGTCCGACTACCATTTGGAACAAATCCACAAGTATCGATTAAGAAAGCAAAATTTCCAACCATTGATTGGATCAAATCCGTTTTATTGTCTGCTTGTAAGCCCAACATTGTAAAATAGCTATCCCAGTAATAGATTTCTCCGAAACGCCCTCCCGGCACAATGTAAGGAAAAGGCAAAGCAATGCGGGTTCCACTCTCCGCTTCGTCGGGTTCACGCCTTAAGACCGACCAAAGAGCTTCGATGTGCTCTTCCATCGTTCGAGAGGGATCACTGATGAATCCCGAAACATACTTCTGCGGTAACTCGAAGTGTTCCTCCACAAAAGCCCGCAGATCAAAATCATTGCTATCTCGGCGGAATTCATATTGTTGTATAATTTCTGAGGCGGGAATACGGGGAATGCAATCGACAAAGGTTTTACCATCTGGAAAGATGCGTTGGTTTTGGACTTCGATCAAAAAATCGCCGTACATCTCCATTGGATTAGAATAGGTCGTAGTTTTCTCGGTAGTTTGGTCCGAACGATTACCACATGACGACACAACCAGGACAAGAGCGCCATAGATAATACTTCTGAGAGTCATAAAATTTTTAATCAAATATAAGCTCTACTCCGCGAACTTCGAGGATAGTGGCTCCAAATAACTGTAAATGTGTTCATAAGTATCTAAAAGAAAAGTTTTGAAGCCCCATAAGCCATCAGTAATGCTAAGAAGAATAAAGCCCGAAAACAACAAATTGAAGAATACAATGAAGCTGTAAGATGGAATTAATCCATATGCTCTCAAGTCCGGCTGGTAAGTCTTTGTTTGCACCATAAAGGTATGCAAATGGAAAAGGTAAGTAAAGCCAATAGCTGCAACTAGGAAAGATTCATGTTGCACCTTGACTAATGCACTGATCAACAGTAGAAAAAGAGTGAAGATTGGCACACAATACGGCGATAGCGTAATGAGCATGTTGGACTTCCCCTGATAACTGACGTATCCTCCAGAATGGCTGGTCGCATTGAATCCGTAGATCTTATTGAATGTCAGGATACTAAAGATAACATGGGTCAATTCGTGGGAAAAGGTCTGAAACCACTTAAAATTGTGTTGAAAGTTTCGATTTTGAATACCGATCAGCATCAGGTAAACCCCGAAACCAATCACAAACGGAATGTATACATCACCATTGTTGTAAGCATGGCCGATCGCGTTCATCCAACTGAGAAACAGTCCGGGAATTAATGCACAAAAAAGGATCGTGAAAATAATCCGCATGGCCTACATTTTTTGCATCATCTGGAAATTTCGTTCAACCGCCTCGGGACTCTCGGAGTAGAACAAGGCATCGGTTTCCAACCCTTGTTCCTCAATAATCTGGTAAGCCGGCACCTTTTTCTTGACAAAGATAAGGAGGCCAATAACGAAAAACAGTACCAATACTCCTTTTAACAGTTTGAATAATGATTTCATAGTTCATCAGATATTCGCCGTAATTCCAGGAAATACCAGGTAAAACATGATATAGGCCATCAATAGAGTCAGCGCCAAGTTGAAAAGCTGTCCACACAAATAGAGAATAAGTGGTTTTCCTCCGACAAAGTGCTTACGTAGACTTTTAAAATTAGTGGACAGGCCAATACTTACAAAGGCGAGGCAAAACAACCAGCCACGAACGTTCTTAGTAAACCCACCAATGACTCCCTGGTCAATCATGGAATAAGCCTGGCCTGGCCCAAGAATGCTATAGATTACTGAAAACAAAATAGAAGCCCCGATGAATCCAAGAATAAACTTTGGGAACCGCCGCCAAATCTCTGCTTTGCCGATCGCTACATTTTCTTGGCGTTCTACCTTGGTGGCAAAGTAAAAAGCCACTCCAAAAGCAATTACGCCAATCAATACATTTTGGATCATTTTGATGGTCGCCGCAACATTCAAAGCCTTATCTCCAAGAAAGGCCCCAGCCGCCACTACGGCCCCAGTGGCATCAATAGTCCCTCCCATCCAAGCACCGCCCAAGATTTCAGGTATGCCTACCCAGTTGATGAAAAGAGGCATTACGACCATCATTACAGAAGTAAAGATCATCGATAAGCCCACTGCCAGGGTCAATTCCTCCTTGCTCGCCTTACAGGCGGCAGCGGTTGCAACAGCAGCCGAAACGCCACAAACCGACATGTCCGCGGAAATAGTCATATTCAGTGTTTTGGAGGAAATCTTCAGGACCTTCTGCCCAAACCAAAAAGTGGTAACCAATACAACCGGTGTGACCACCCAAGCTACAAAAAGCCCTGGTAGGCCAATAGCTAATATCTTCCCCATAAGGATTTCTGCTCCTAATAAAACCAATCCAGTTTTGATGTAGAATTCGGTTGCTAAGGCCGGCTTCAACCATTCGGGTATTCCGATGGTATTGCTAACCAACAACCCCAATACGATCGCCCAAAGTGCATATCCCAGTCCCATTGCCTTTATATCGGATTGCCCGGCGATGAAATATGCTAAAACACCAATCAAAAAAACAATTGTAAAACCGGACGCAAAGTGTTTAAATGGGGTTCCCATCACCTGGAGCCCAATCCCAAAGAGGACGGCCAAAATTAAAAACCAGAAAACTAAATATGGCAATTTATTGGCGGCCTTAGTTTTCAGTTTAGCCTCTAATTTTGAGACTTTTTCCTTCTGTTGGTGCCATTCTTCGATGGCAGCACTAGCAACATTATTCATGGTAGCATCCTCGTAGTTCTTATCCGCGGCAAACCGTTCCGATAAAATAGCAGTACTTTCCGCATCTTTAGCAATAGAAAGGGCGCTCTCATAGGCCGGCTCCGCTTTTGCTCTTTCAACTGCTGCCATCTTCTCCGTTACCACAAAAGATTTTAGTGGGTTTTCAGTCCAGGTACCTGGTTTGCCAGTAAGTTTCCTCAGTAATTTACCAATTGGCTGGTTACTGGCCTTGATGTTGCGTTGCTCATCATTGATTTGATACCAAAGCATGGTCTTATATGGAGCTCGAGTTTCCTCCATTTCCAATCGCTGTTGCAGGATCGTGTAATCTCCTGACGTCTCCGTTGGCGGATTGACAAAAAACATGACCAGGCCTAACAAAAGGATCAATGCACCAATCCATATTGCCCAGTAGTCTTCCTTGCTTAATAGTTCGCTCTTTGGCATCGTTTCGTTTTTTTGTCAAATATATTTCTGTAACCCAGCTGTTTCCAACTATTATTCGCTGGTCATCAATTCTTCACGTGGGAAATTCAGCTGAAATCCTATCTTTTGACCCGGTTCGTCATCATCGTAATCCTCCCAAAGGGTAACTTCTCCCATAAATTCTTCCATGTGCCTAACCAAAAACGGTGGTTTAATCTCTTCTGGACGATAAATGGCAATGGTCTTTGGAGGTCTTGGTTGTCCGTAACCTTCGATGGAGGGATAATTGATCAAGACAATCACTTTACCATTGAACAATTGTTGGTAGATCAAAGAACCATTGTGCTTAATGAGGTGTCTCTTCACATCTTCGTTAATAGTCTCGTAAATACCACTCTTCGTTTCGCCAAGGGTTAAAACAACTGCCTCTAAATTCTCTAACCCTTCCTTGATCGTCACTTCTGCATCCAATTCGGTTTCATTGATCATTTCTTGCAAGGCGTTAACCAACTGGTCTCTCAAATTCGTTTTCCACGCTTCCCGGTACTTTAAAGTATTCTCCAGCACCGATTGATATTGTCTAACTTTCTTTTTCAGGTTGAATAAATCTTCCATCGATTAATTTTTACTTTTTCGGGAAAATAAGACCTAAATTAACAATTGCTTAAAATTAATGTAAATAAAACTTTACGGTCGATTCAGAATACATTTGCTTTATGGTCTGTTTAAGGTAAGTATTCATTCTTTGATCCATCCATTTAAAAGTCATCACTTTCATGAGACAACTCTTTTTATGCTGTATTTTAGGGTTAACTGCTTGTGCCGGGTCACCAGAAGGACAACCTCTTACCAACTCCTTTGATTGGCAGGGCCATCGGGGTGCCAGAGGACTTATGCCAGAAAACTCTATACCTTCCTTTCTAAAGGCATTGGAATACCCCATTCAAACATTAGAGCTCGATGTAGTTATTTCCAAAGATAGTCAGGTAGTCGTTTCGCACGAACCCTGGCTTTCCTCCACGATTTGTTCAACTCCCGAAGGCAAGCCGGTCATCGAATCAGAAGAAGACAACCTGGTCATTTTCAAGATGGCGTATGCCGATATTGCTCAATATGATTGTGGTAAGCGAGGACACAAAGACTTTCCAGATCAGGTTCCCACCCCGGTAGTAAAACCGGTTTTAGCTAACGTAGTCGCCGCCGTAAAGGATTACTGTAAAATGAACAACAGAGAAGTCCCGTTTTTCAATATAGAAATTAAAAGTCGCCCCGATTGGGATAATAATAAAACTCCGGAACCTGTACTTTTCGCCCAATTGTTGATTGATCAGATTAAGGCACTTGAAATTGAAGAAAAAACGTGTATTCAATCTTTTGATCCCAGGTCTCTGCAAGCGGTCAGAAAAATTGATAACTCGATAACCACCGCTTACTTAATTGCCAATTTAAAAGGACTGGATAAAAATTTGAGGGAACTTGGCTATCAACCGGAAATCTACAGTCCTAATTCCCGATTGGTTAGTGGCAAAATGGTCAAAAAAGCCCACGATATTGGAATGAAGGTTATTCCTTGGACGGTGAACGACTTGGCAGCGATGCGTCGTCTGAAAAAGATGGGTGTGGATGGTATCATAACTGACCATCCAAACCTTATTAAAGAGATGTAGTGTTTTAGAGGCAGGACACTGAACCATTCTATTCAGTGACCTTTTCCCGCTCGAGTTCCCTCAGGATATTTTCGGCAGAAGCGGTCACATTTGAATAACAACGATAACCCCAGCGGCTAAACAATATCAGAAAAATGACTCCCGCGGGAAAAAGCCAGACCCAGACCCGGCTTTTTTCCAGTAAATTATCGTCGCTCGAAACTCTAATGGTCAACAGCATGACCGTAAAAAGGAGGACAAAATTAAGGCCAATTCCCATTTTCGTTACTATGTCAAATTGTTTCCTGAGTCTGGTAAAATTGATCATAGTTTCACGGTAATTCTTACTGGAAACATCAATGTTTTGCATTCGGTAAATTGATCTCAAGGCGAAAAAGGGGATCAAAAGAAGATAAGACACGGTAAAAACAGCACTGACAACTAAATACCAGGTATCGTATTTCTCAAAATTACAAAGAAAAACGATCGCCGCGATCACGCAAATGGCAGATCCAATAGTTTCGCGCGTTGCCATGGCACGAAAACGATTTTGGTACTTTTCTCTTATCATATCAAGAATGAGTTTATCGGTTAATAATTTTTGTTTTTCCAATTGTTGGCTCATTTCCGCCCAAATTCTTTTCATTTCATCCAATTCCATTGCTCACACATTTTTAATTTGAGTTTTGAGTTTTTTCCGAATCCGGTTGAGTCTTGTACCGACGTTTGATTCGCTAAATCCGGTAATAGAGGCAATCTCATCATAGTTCAAACCTTCTAAAGAAAGTAATATGATCCCTTTATCTATCGGGTTTAATTTTCTAATAATGCAGTACAACCGTTCCATTTGTTCCTCTATGAGTTGACCGTGTTCATCGGGCTGATCAATGAGATCGAAATCCAACGGCAAGGAAGTGCCTCTTCTTCTGATGCTTTGAAGATGTGTATATGAACAGTTGAGAGCGATGCGATATATCCAAGTGCTAATCTTCGCTTCCCCCCGATAGGATGAAAAACTTTTCCACAACTGATAGACGATTTCCTGATACAGATCTTTTTGTTGTTCAAGATCGGCAGTATAGACCTTTACGATCTTCAAAATCATTCCTTCGTTTTCTTTCACAACTCTGATAAATTCTCGGTTCCGCTGCATGGAGTCGTTAGTTACACTGTATTAGTGAGCGAGATTGGAAGAAAATCACACTTTTTTTATATTTTTTTACTTTTTTGCGAAAAAGTAGGTAAAGCCACATAAAACAGAAAAAATGGATCCCAAATCAGTATTTCTTGCCGATATCACCAATCGCGAGCTGGAATTGTTTCTGACGAAACACCATACGGTTTTTATTCCAGTTGGCGCTACGGAACAACAGGGACCACATTCACCTGTGAGCACTGGTGTGCTCATCCCGCAGGAAATTGCCAAAAGAGTTGCCGAGAAACAAAAGGATGCATTGGTCGCGCCAGCGCTTCCCTATACGTTATCTTATCCGCACCGAGGGTTTGCTTGCGAGTTCAGCTTGTCCATCGATACCTTTATGGCCACCATTCGTGATCTGGCAATCTCATTTGCCAGAGCCGGGTTTAAGCGCATTGTATTCCTGAATGGTCACTATGACAATACTTACGCTATTGCTTATGCTTGTGCTCAAGTTGCAGATCAACTACCGGAAGGAGCAAAAGCGTTCCCATTCAACTACTGGGATGGCATCCCAGCCGACCGTTGGTCAAAGATGTACGAAGACGGGCGAGGGCTGCACGCCGGAGAGGGAGAAGTATCCATGATCTTGGCAATCCGACCTGATCTAATCGATCGTGAATACTTAAACGCTGAATTTCCCAATTTCCCGGAGACCAAAACAAAGTCTCCAGCACTTCACACTGCTTTTTTCTTTTCCGCTCCCCGAAGCGTATACTCCATGACGAAATCTGGAACATGGGGCGACGCTACCAAAGCCACTGCGGAGAAAGGCGAGCAGTTTCTACAATGGGGAGTACAGTCCGTCATCGATTTAATGCAAGACATTGAGACCACCTTCAAGGAATTACCCATACGCTAGGGGTGTTGGAATTCAAGCAATAGCTTTTCGATCTAGCTTCTTCACCAAGGCGTAAGCAACCACCAGATTGGGCACCCAGCAAAGCCATGCCACCATCCGATAAGCGGGTATAAAACCTCCCATCAGGTTGCTAAGAAGTGGTAACCAAAGCCTCAGGGTAACGGCAGCAAAACAGGCTGCATAGCTATAGATCATCATTTTTTGATGGTGTCTTATATGCCCAGTTCTTGCTGACTGATAGGCACTAATCGTGGTAACAAACCATATGACCCCTAACGAAACAAAACCAGTAGCTGCAATTGGTCCTCCCGTTGCAAAAAAGCCAATACAAGCTCCGGCAATAGCTGCTAAAAACACGGAAAAAATATAAACTTTGCCAATGCTACGGTGCAACGACAGGTTTTTATTTCGAAATTGCACACTGAATTGAATCCAACCGACTAGTAGCGCTAAGCCGCCCATTGAAATATGCACGTAAAAACCAATATTCCAGAAAACACTACTCAATAAAAGAGCATCTTTGGTACTGAGTAAACCTGCATCGCTATCTATGAAAAAATAGCCGATCGGATACAAACCAATTGCAATGCTTAAGCCGGCAAATACATACCAGAGAACCCTTTTCAGAATCATAACCGCTCTTTTATACTATTGAATGAAGGCAACCACGCCGAAAGAAAGCATTCATAAAAACTTAATCTTCTTTTCTGAAAGCCCATCAAAAATTAAATAAAACATTGTTTAGGCAAATCTTAAAACGTTAATTTTCTATTAGGAACCATCAGTCATTTCCAGGAACCTGGCGCAATTCGCCGATCAAATTCTACCTAGGAAATCGCGATCGTATCAAACAACAGGAATTTTACTCCTGGTGGGGAAGGTTGGGTTTCAGACTAAATCTATAAACTCCGTCCGGTCTAATCTGGTCCAATTAAATCCCAAATTTTCGTTCCCGAAATTCGGAAACCACTCGTGCCAACTCCATTTCGACGTAGGACATATCCCATTGATTACCACCACCCAGGCTTTTGACCAATTGTTCTAATTTTTGGACTCGAAGTGCTTCGTTGGGTTCGTAATGTCGATACCAGTCATCCAGGTCTGCCAGACTAACTCGGGACAACGGCGGTAATACAGTTATCCCCAGATCGGGAACATCCAATGTTTGAAGCTTCTCCAAGAAGAGTTTTTGTGCTGGTTTGCGCCGCCCGGAGGAAAACCATATCTTTCTATTTCTGCGTCGTCCGATGGTCTCCTTCAAATGGACGATCAAAAAGAAAACAAATTTCCGATTAGATTCATTTCTCAATACTGCGAATTCCGTCGCTATCCATTGGATTAATCGCTTGACATTGGTCCAACTTTCCTCCTGGAAATTAATTCGAAAGGCAAAGGGTACATAAATGGCTCCTTGATACGCAGGATAGTGCCGATCTATATTTCTGGCAAAAGTATCCAGGGTTTTAACCTGAGGGCGAATCTGTTTATTGAAAGCTTTGCGAAAAAAGTAATACCCATCTTTGGGATTATCACCACGACCGATGTCGATTTCGCGAATCAAGATCTGGTCAAAACCCGTATACTTAACACTGATTTTATCCTCTTTTAGGGTGGTGATCAATCTCTTTACCAGGCTATCAGCTTGACTGAATCTTTGCCCGCTGATCAAGTAAAAGAATGATCGGCGCCCCTCTTCTTCTTTTCGATCAAAGCTCAAGCTGAATTGTTTCAACACCTCCTTTCGGTCACAACTGACAATGGACAAATCACTCCCTTTGTGGAGATCACCTATGGATAGTTTCCTGTCAGCTTCCAGAATTCGATCAAGGAGGTGATTAAGTGCTTTGACGACCTTGCGATATTCGATTCGGTGATCCTCCATTCGAATGACCCCATCCAGGAATTCTTGTTCATTTTTTTGATAACTGGCCTTCTGGGTCATGAAAGACGTGAGCAATACCGGAAACTCCTTCCGCAAAAGTTTTTCCAAATCGGAAAAGGCTCGCGATACCTTATCCGGCATTGAGATCTGCATTCTAATGGCCTGTATTTTTGCCCGGAGGTCCATTATTCGTCCATTTTGACGTCGCGCTCTGTCAGTCTTTGTATGATATTCAGAAATGCATTGCGAATTTGCGCATAAGAAATCTCCAGATCTCGGGGATCTGCGGTTCCCGAAGCTTCTTTTTTCTGATTGCTATTGTATTCACCATACCGAACAAAAAGTGTGGTGCGGTACGTATTGTTGATAACTTTCTTTCTCAGGATTTCAAATACTTCCGGAATACGCTCCTCCCCTACCATTTCTTCCCATTCTAATTTCAATTCCGGTAATGTTTTCGGTGCAGACATAGGCTTGTCTAATTTAAGTATTTTATGCTTTCATGTTAATATCCCCATCGGTCAATTTCGATACTACGCTCAAAAAGGCTTGACGAATTTGAGCGTAGGATACTTTCAGGTCTCTTGGATCGGCAGTCCCGGCATCTTCCTTGCGCTTATTGCGTCTGAATTCGCCATGGCGGTTGATTAAAATTCCACGCAGTGTCCGATTGGTTATTTTTTTCTTGAGAATGTCATAAACATCAGAAATTCGTTCTTCTGCAATCAGTTCTTCCAGGTAGAACTTCAGGTCTGGCAAATTATCCGGTACAGGGCCAAGTTCTGCCGGCTCGGCTGGTGGTGTCACGGTTGGAGTTTTGGACGAATCGCCAGTCGCGGCATCAGCATGACGAGTAATTCCTCCCCCCGCAGATTGTTGTTCTTCGACTTCTCTTACCACCAAACTTTCCCAATCGGCATCCTTTCTTAAAAAAACGAACTGACCATTGCCATGCCCAACATTCATTAAAGGGCCCCACTGTGGTACCTGTTTTGAATCGTCGAATTCAAAATCTTCGAGGATTCCTTCACAAAGCCTGGCAGCTCTTAGGCTATCCGAAATATTGTTTTTTAGCTGCGACAACAGTTTTTTGGCAAAGGGACTCTGGTCTCCGAGCGCCCCGTCGGCCACAACCTCCAGCTGACCGGAAGTAACGATCATTCGAGAAGGTTTTGAAAAGTATCTTTGTGTTACTTTCTTCTTATCCATTGATCGGAACAAAGAACCGGAAAAACAAGAATCAATTACTCCGAATACATGCCGACATTTCAAACTCTTGATGGTCTTTAAAACTTCATCGTTTGTAAGATAGGTGTATCTCTTCTCATTGACAGCATCAACAGGAACCCAATATCCAGTGGTGATGTGCTCCAGATATTCCCCATGCCCGGAAAAGTAAAATACCAGGCTATCCTCTTCTTTAAGCGATAAAATCAATTGATCAAAGGCCTGTATGATGTTTCCACGAGTAGCATCTTCATCATAAAGTTCGATCAGATAGGGCGCTTCCTCTCTGAATTGGTAGTGTTCGACCAAAGTTTGCTTGAACAGTTTTGCGTCGCTCACAGCATTTCGCAAACGAGGAATCCCATTTTTATACTTGTCGATGCCGATGATCAACAAATAATTGTTGCCTACGGTAAAATTTAGTCCAGAAGATGGTTTTTTCTTAAATTTTCTACCGGCCCGATCGAGCTCATCGTTTGGGGACATATTTAATTTTTGATGGCTAAAATAGAAACAATTTGAGTATTAAGAATAATTCTACTGTGCAGTTTTACGTACTTTTACCCACAAGAACTTCAACAAATACTCGAAATGCTGGAAAAAAAGTTAGAACTACTAGAACAGAAGATAGAACTCTCAGAACTAGGGGGCGGCCAAAATCGCATCGAGAAGCAACATGACAAAGGCAAACTTACTGCCAGGGAAAGAGTTCATTTTCTACTCGACGAAGATTCTTTCGAAGAAATTGGTCGATTCGTAATGCACCGAAGCACCGACTTTGGCATGGAGAAACAACAGATTCTCGGCGACGGCGTTGTAACCGGTTACGGTACAATTGGAGGGCGATTGGTCTATGTTTTCGCTCAAGATTTTACAGTATTTGGCGGATCGCTTTCAGAGACTCACGCTGAAAAGATCTGCAAGATCATGGATTTGGCGATGCAAAACGGTGCTCCAGTGATCGGTCTTAATGACTCAGGGGGTGCCAGAATTCAGGAGGGTGTCCGTTCTCTGGGGGGCTATGCCGATATATTTTACCGCAACGTATTGGCTTCTGGCGTAGTGCCACAGATTTCTGCCATTATGGGCCCTTGTGCAGGAGGGGCAGTTTATTCGCCAGCCATGACCGATTTTACCATCATGGTAGAAAATACATCCTATATGTTCGTGACCGGTCCGAACGTAGTGAAGACGGTTACCAATGAAGAAGTGACAGCGGAAGAATTGGGAGGTGCTTCTGCGCATTCTACAAAATCCGGTGTTACGCACCTGACGGCTGTCAATGACCTCGATTGCATCCATCGTATCAAACAATTGTTAAGTTATCTTCCGCAAAACTGCGAAGAAAAACCTTCGCGCCTGCCTTATGAGTTAAAGGATGAAATTCGCGATCAGTTGACTGGTTTGATTCCGAGTAGCTCCAATCAGCCCTATGACATGCGTGAAGTAGTAGATGGCATTGTTGATGAGGATTCCTTCCTGGAGATTCACCCGAATTATGCAGAAAACATTATTGTTGGTTTTTGTAGGATCGGAGGTCGCAGTATTGGAATTGTCGGAAACCAACCAATGAGTTTGGCGGGTGTACTAGATGTAGACAGCTCGAAGAAAGGGGCACGTTTTGTCCGCTTTTGCGATTGTTTCAATATTCCATTGCTTGTTTTGGTTGATGTTCCCGGCTTTCTTCCCGGTACCGATCAGGAATGGAATGGAATCATCGTAAATGGCGCCAAACTCCTTTATGCATTTAGCGAAGCAACCGTTCCACGTATCACGCTCATTACACGCAAAGCCTACGGGGGCGCCTACGATGTCATGAATTCCAAGCACATTGGAGCCGATATGAATTTTGCCTGGCCTTCGGCCGAAATTGCGGTGATGGGGGCCAAGGGTGCATCGGAAATTATTTTCCGAAAGGAAATTGCTAACGCATCAGATCCAGCAGCCATGCTCGCGGAAAAAGAAAAAGAATACCAAGATAAATTTGCACACCCATATCGTGCTGCACAGAGAGGATTCATCGACGAAATCATTCATCCCAAAGATAGTCGCCGCAAATTGATCAAAGCCTTTGCCATGCTGGAAAATAAGGTCGCCAAATTACCGAAAAAGAAACACGGAAACATTCCTCTATAGGAGAACGATCCAATTATTCAAAGGCTTTCCGTAGAACATATCCCTTACCGACAGAATTCCTGGATTTCCCAAAAAGGAAATGATCAAGGGCAATGACACCATCGGTCAGGAATGTGAAGAAGGGAGTTTTATTTGAAGGGCGAAGGGTTATTTTGGTTCCTTTCTCTACATTGATGTTTTCTGAGTTATCCTTGAACAGACGTTGGACGATGCCAGTCCAATACATTTCCAGCAGGGCAATTAAACTTCCACTGAGGTTGCGGGCCTGAATGATCTCCAGGTTATTCTCGCGGCACCATTCTTCAAATTCAGCAGTCTTTATTAAATATTCATGCCCAAAAGCATAGGCTCCCTGAGCAATAGCGCGCTTTCCATTCCTTCTCATTAGTTTATTGATAGGATCATAAGTAAATGGAAAGTGATAACGTGGGAAGGTGATAAAAGCCATGCCTCCTGGCCGGAGAACCCGTCCTATTTCCCTTACCATTTGCCGAGGTTTCCCTACGTGCTCCAGGACTTCCACTGAAACGAGCAAATCGAAAGAAGCCGGATCAAAATTGAGATCCAAAGCATCTTCTACCCGGTATTCTAAGTGTGCGACGTTGGCATTCAACTGGCGGGCAAAGGCGATATCTTGTTCATTGATATCACAACCAATCAATTGCTTACAATAAAGGCTGATCAAATGATCGTAATCTCCTTCTCCTGTTCCTAAGTTTAGCCCGCGCTCAAATTTCTCACGCTCGTATGCTGAGAGATTGTTTTTAATAAAAAGATATCTATTCCTAAATGTCGGAAAGAGAAACTTGTAATTCATGCTATAGGATTATAAACTATTGGCCGCCTGCCGGTATCTATTCGCGTTGTTGGTATCTCCCATTGCTTGGTAAATTCCGGCCACCAATTCATATCCTGCTTTAAATTTAGGATTGGTTTCCACCGATTTGAGGGCTTGTTGCAAGGCTTCGTTCAATTTGTTACCCTGTTGATAGATAACCGCCAAATAGTAGTTTGCAATATAAAATTCATCATTCACTGCCAATACATCAAAAAATGCCGAGGTTGCGCCGGCTACATCCCCTGCTCTTAACTTGGCCAAGGCCTTATAATAAAGTCCATTTTCATTTTGCGGAGCTACTTCCAAACTTTTTTGCGCGGCAGTCAACGCCTCATCCAATTTATTCTGATTAAGTTGGGCATTACTGAGTCCAAGCCAAGCCAATTCGTTGTCTGGATAATTGGAAAGCTCTTGTTGAAACAACTGTTCAGCCAACACCCAATTCTTATTCTTTACCGCCACTTCTGCTTGATAAGCATGGTCATTTTCCTGTTTCTCGATCGCTGTCAAAGGTACCCCATTGGATTTAATGACGTGAATGGCTTTACTATTTGGCCAGTTGCCAGATTTCAGGTGCTTACTTCTGATATACCTGGAAGGAAAAATACCATAATCCCATTGTTCGGAATACCTACGATTAAAGCGAACGTATTTTGTCCGTACTTTTCCCTGATATTTGCGATTAACCCTCCGGCTCACCGGGTAGTAGAAGTTGGTACCAATGGTAATGGTATCCGTACTACTTTGATCTAAAATGCCTTCATCCTCCATCCAATCCAGCGCCTGCTCTGCGCTGACTCCCCAATAGTCAGTCTCGAACTCTCCAAATGCATTCCCGATCCCACCACTAAAGCCATTAAAATAAACATAAGGATAGTTGGTATTACGCGCAATAAAGATGGTCGATTCCAAAAGCATAAGACCGACAATGGCATACAATGCATACGTTCCTGTTTGATTTCCGTCCAATAATTTTTCGATTGACAACCAGAATAAACTCGCCAAAACCACCATGCTGGGGTAAATGAACATTAAGTGACGCCAGCCGTCATGCAGAATCGAATCTTTGATGATTACATAAAATACCGGAAAAATGGTAGCAAAAAATAAAAGGATTATCGGAACCGGTGCAAAACTCTTGTATAATTTAGGCAGTAAAATCACACTCCCGGCAAAACCCGTAAGGACAAAGAGAGGAACGGTCTTAAAGATCCATACTATAGGATAATACCAAACGGTAGCATCGGACATGACGTTTTGTCCCATGAAAAGCAAACGTATCTTGATACCCAGGTCGGAAAATTCCGTAAGTGCCTTGAGCGGGTGGCCAAGAGGATCAGCCAAGGCAGCGGGCCAGGTGAGGATGGCAAATACATATCCAACGATCGACACCCCAGCGAGATACCCCAAATAGAGCATCGCTCTTTCCAGATTCTTGCTAATTCCCTGAAAACCGAAACGAAGTAGGAAATCTAATCCCATGGCCAATCCAAGATAGGGTACCAATAAAAGACCACCGGCTCTTGTTGCGAGGGCCAGGCCTAAACCAAGGGCAATTCCTATGCCGGTTTGCCATTTGAGTTCAGGCAATTGTTTGAGCAATCGAGTCGTGTAATACAGTGCAATCGCGAATCCGGCAGCAAACGGGATGTCCTTAGGGTTCATCAACGAATGCCCTAGAAAGCGGGGAGACAAAAACATGAAAACCAATGCAAGTATTCCGGCCCTCCAACCTGCTATTTCCCTTGCCAGAAGCCCTACAAAAAGCATACAAATCCATCCAAAAATAGCATTGAAGAAATGACGAACGCGATGGTAGGATTCATCGTAATCTGTAAGACCCATTGCCTTGTTGACCAATCCAGTCAAAAGATCAAAGAATCCTCCGTAATAATGCATGTTTCCCTTCTCTATAAACAAGGCCTCGGTATCCGCTCCACCCGACAGGTAATAGTTAACCAGCTTAGTACTGTAATCATTCTGAAATTCATCGTCTCCATTCACACCGCTCTGAAGCGCCATAAGTATCGTTATAACAGCAATTGATAGTGCGGCGATACGAAAAATTTTGCGATAAAAAACATCCCGTTCAGAAGCCATGGAACCTCTTGCCAGTAAATCTGGTTTGGGAATCGTAGGAGGCTTTTTTTTAACCACCCTTTTTGATTTGGGATTAGGTATTTGTTTCCTAGTTTTATTTTTCTTTTTTTTGCTCATCTTTGAATTGCACTGATTAAAGTGAGTGAAGCCTTATTACTTATGTCGGGTTCGTGTAGCCGGGCACAAAATTAAGTATACTTTTAACAATTTTGAATAAATATGTCAAGCGTAAGCGAATTTCCTTTGTCCCAGTTGATCCGCAATATGCAGGAATCAGCAACCATAAAGATGGCCCAGGTGGCCCGTGACCTCAGAGCCCAGGGCCACGATGTTATTAGCCTAAGTGTCGGGGAGCCAGACTTCGATACTCCACAACACATTAAGGAAGCCGCAAAGAAAGCCTTGGATGATGGATTCACGCACTACACTCCGGTCCCAGGACTTTTGGAATTACGCCAGGCAATCGTACATAAATTCAAACGGGATAATAATCTGGAGTTCGAAACTTCTCAAATCGTTGTTTCCAATGGTGCTAAGCAGAGCATTGCCAATGTTTGTCTATCCTTGCTAGATGATGGCGACGAAGTGATCATCTTCACACCATATTGGGTATCCTATACAGAGATCGTCAAAATGGCGCGAGGCGTACCAGTCCAGATCACCGCGGGAATTGAACAGGATTATAAGGTTAGCGCTGATCAATTGTCAGCGGCTATCAATGACAAGACCAAAATTGTGCTGTTTTCGTCACCGTGCAATCCAACGGGATCTGTTTATCAATTTGACGAATTACAGGCCATTGTAAACGTCCTTGCCCAACACCCCAACATTATCGTAGTATCCGATGAAATTTATGAATACATCAACTTCACTGATAAACATGTGAGTATTGGTACCTTCGAAGTTGTGAAAGACCGAACGGTCACAGTCAACGGCTTCTCAAAAGGATTTGCTATGACGGGTTGGCGCTTGGGGTACATTGGCGCTCCGAAATGGATTGCAGCCGCTTGCTCTAAAGTGCAAGGTCAATTTACTTCTGGTGCAACCTGTTTTGGTCAAAAAGCTGCAGCCTACGCCTTGACTGCCGATCAGTCTGCGACTGCAGAAATGAGAGCAGCGTTCCTACGTCGAAGAGACCTAGTGATAGATCTTTTGAATCAAATTCCCGGCGTCAAGACCAATAAGCCGGAAGGGGCCTTTTACATATTCCCCGATATCAGCAACTTCTTTGGGAAATCTGATGGTAATCAGACTATTGAAAGCGCTGATGATTTCAGCGAATTTATTCTACATCATGCCCATGTAGCAATGGTATCCGGTACTCCATTCGGTGCTCCAAACTGCGTTCGCATTTCTTACGCAGCGGCCGACGAGGTACTGGTTGAGGCAATGACAAGAATGAAGAACGCACTGGCAAAATTGTCTTGACTTAGAGGTTCTTAATCCATGCATAAGGTTTCTATACAAAGCATCCCATTCGATGCCAATTCTTCCTATCTCCGTGGAGCTGCCGACGGGCCCGAAAAGGCAATCGAAGCATTTTATTGCGATTCAGCTAATTTCTGTACGCAAGACGGTATAGATTTGTCATCTCTGACTAATCATTGGTTGATTGAGGACCCCATCAAATTTACGGATGAAGATCCTAAAACAGCATTTGACCATATCTATCAACATACAATCAACCTACTGGCCAAAGAAAGGAAAGTACTGTCGATAGGAGGTGATCACTCCATCACTTTTCCCATTCTAAAGGCTTATGCTGAAAAATACGGGGAGATTCATGTACTGCAGGTGGACGCCCATGGAGACCTATACGACAACTTCGAAGACAATTACTATTCTCATGCCAGTCCTTTTGCCAGAATCATGGAAGAGGGTTTGGTGGGATCTTTAACACAAATTGGCAATCGGACGCTCAATCCTCATCAAAGAGAACAAGCTAAACGGTTTGGTGTTAAGATCATTGAAATGAAGAACTTTGATGAACGCCATTTCCCCAATTTGAAAGCCCCGCTGTATATTTCTTTTGACCTAGATGTACTAGACCCAGCATATGCACCGGGGGTTTCGCATTACGAACCGGGAGGGATGACGACCCGCGAGGCTCTAAAAATGCTGGAAGTCATTGATGTTCCATTGGTCGGAGCAGATATTGTGGAACTGAATCCCAAGCGGGATGTACACGGCATGACCGCCATGGTTGCTGGAAAATTAATGAAAGAGTTTTTGGCAATGATGATGTAGAAGTTGCATCTTTGCAATGCCCAAAAACGGCATAAATACCGGATAAATGATAAAGAGACCAGAAGGCAACCCACCCATTGCCAAAAAACAACCCAAAGAACTAACCATCCACGGAGATACTCGCATCGACAATTATTTTTGGCTCAATCAAAGGGAAGATCCGCAAGTGATCAGCTATCTCAATGCTGAAAACGAGTATACCGAACAAATGATGGGTCATACCAAAGTCTTTCAAGAAGAACTCTTCAAGGAAATGAAGGGACGCATCAAGGAAAATGATCAGTCCGTTCCCTATCAGGACAATGGTTACAAATATATGGTTCGATTCGAAGAGGGCCAGGAATATCCAGTCTTTGTACGCCAAAAGATTGAGGCCAATGCAGTGGAAGAAACAATGATCGATGTCAATGAGCTGGCCAAAGATCATGAGTTTTATCAAATTGGAGGACGAGCGGTAAGCCCGGACAACAAAACTTTGGCATTTGGCGAAGACACCTTAAGTCGGCGGATCTATAATATCCGATTTAAAGACCTGCAAACAGGTGAATTCCTGGAAGACTTCATTGAGAACACCAGTGGAAAGGTCATTTGGGCCAATGACAATAAAACAATATTCTACGTCCAAAAAGATACTCAAACACTTCGAGACCATAAGGTATTCAAACACATCATTGGCACACCTGCATCCGAGGATATCGAAATATATCACGAGGCCGACGATACTTTTTTAAGCTATATCTTCAAGACAAAATCAAGGAAGTACCTTGTCATTGGCTCGTACCAAACGATTTCACAAGAATTCAGGGTGCTCGACGCCAACGATCCCCATGGTTCCTTTCGAATCATACAACCCCGCGAGAGGGGACTTGAGTATGGAATTGCCCATTACGAAGACAAATTCTACATTCGCACCAACCTGGATGCCCAAAACTTCCGATTGATGGTCACCGACGAAAATAATACTACCAAAGAACACTGGAAAGAGGTTGTCCCGCATCGCGAAACGGTCCTTCTCGAAGACATGGAGGTCTTCAAGGATTACCTTGTTTTAAGCGAAAGGATCAATGGAATCAGTGAACTGCGAATCATGCCGTGGCAGGGAGAAGAACATTATATTTCTTTTACGGAGGAAGCACACATGGCATATACTGGAGTGAATCTGGAGTTTAACACTACGGTACTGCGAATCGGTTATCAGTCTATGAAAACTCCGGCTACAACCTATGATTACGATATGGAAAGCCGAACTTTCACTCAGTTGAAGCAAATGGAGGTATTAGGTGGATTTGATTCCGGGGATTATGAATCTGATCGAGTGTTTGCTTCCACAAGAGATGGCAAAAAAGTACCCATATCATTGGTGTATCGAAAGGGATTTAAGAAAGATGGTAAACAGCCATTACTGCTGTACGCTTACGGTTCCTATGGACATAGCATGGATCCGTATTTCAGTTCCGCAAGATTGAGTTTATTGGATCGAGGTTTTGCATATGCCATTGCACATATCCGTGGAGGGGAGGAAATGGGAAGACAATGGTATGAAGATGGAAAATTACTCCATAAAAAGAATACCTTCTTCGATTTTATCGATTGTGGAAATTACCTAATTGAGCATCAATACACCAATTCGGAAAAGCTTTTTGCGATGGGAGGCAGCGCCGGAGGACTACTGATGGGAGCAATTATGAATTATCGTCCCGATCTGTGGAAAGGCATCGTCGCTGCAGTACCTTTCGTCGATGTCGTTACCACCATGCTGGATGACAGTATCCCGCTAACCACCTTCGAATATGACGAATGGGGAAATCCCAATCAAAAAGAATTCTATCACTACATCAAATCCTATTCTCCATACGATAATGTAGAAGAAAAGGACTATCCCTCGCTCCTTGTGACAACCGGTCTGCATGACTCCCAGGTACAATATTGGGAACCGGCAAAATGGGTCGCCAAACTGCGGGAATTAAAGACCGATCAAAACCTGTTGCTGCTCCACACGAATATGGATGCTGGTCACGGAGGTGCTTCGGGTCGATTCAAGCGATTGAAAGAGACGGCTCTCCATTATGCATTCTTACTGGACTTGGCTGATAAAACCCAGGAGAAGCACTAGGTCTCAAACCGACAAGCAAACAAGGACTAAGACAAGACTTTCTCGGGTAGCAATTCTTTTAATTTTTGCAACGTATAATCAATTTCTTCGCGGGTAGTATGATGTGAAAATGAGAAACGGATTGTTTTGCGCCCCGGCTCCTCTCCTATTGCATTGATCACGTGAGATCCGGCATCGGCGCCCGAACTACAGGCACTGCCTCCCGATACACTGATACCGGCAATATCCAAATTCAACAACAATAGGTCTGTCTTGGGAGAGGGTGGGAATGATACGCTCAGCACTTTATAGTGACCATTATCCATACAACCACCATTGAATCGAATGTCGTCAAAATGAGCTTCTAATTCGCGGACCATGTACGCTCGAAGTCCTTCGATATAAACTCGTCGCTCCTCTCTATTTTGGATCGTCAACTGCAAAGCTTTGGCCAAACCACAGATGCCATAAACATTTTCGGTTCCGGCTCTCATGTTCCGTTCCTGTGCTCCACCATCTACCATCGGCTGAATGATATTCTCACCATTGATATAGATAAAACCAGCTCCCTTAGGACCGTAAAATTTGTGAGCCGAACCAGCCAAAAAACTAATTTTGGTTTTTGAAACGTCAATTGGATAGTAACCAATTGTTTGTACCGTATCCGTGTGAAAAAATGCACCAAATTCCTCACAAAGGTTACTGATCAAATCCAGATCGATCAGAGTCCCAATCTCGTTGTTCGAATGCATTAGAGATACCAGTGTTTTTTGATCGCCGCCTTTCAGGTGCGCCTTCAACTCCTCAAGATCCGGATTACCTTTGGAATCATTAGACAAAAATATCACCTCTAGCCCAGCGTATTCCTTTTGTAATCTATTCAGGGAATGCAGGTTGCAGTGATGTTCTGTTCTGGAAGTAATAATCTTTGTTACGTCGAGATCCCGGACGGCACATTTCAATGCCATATTGTTAGACTCAGTTCCACCCGAGGTAAAAAAAATCTCACCAATTGATGCCCCAATACAATGTGCAACATCCTTGCGAGCTTGCTCGATCAGAGCCCTGGACTTCCGCCCTTCCGCATAAATGGAAGATGGATTACCATAATATTCGGTCATAACCTCCATCATGACTTCTGCCACTTCTTGGTCCAGCGGTGTCGTGGCAGCGTTGTCCAAATAGATTCGCTTCATTCTCTTTGTTTTCTAATCAAATTATGCACCTCCGGAGCGCGATCAGCACGATCTCTATTCGTCATGGCCCCTTTTGCATATGACAGAGCAAAGGTAGCCTTTTTCCGACATATGTTCATATGTTCATACCTCCTTCTTTCCTTTTGGGTTCAGCCTTAAATTAAGGCTTCTACTCTTTTGCGGACCATGCTCACCAACTCTTTGGCTCGGGCCTCCGTTGGTCCTTCGGAATAGATCCGAATGATCGGTTCGGTATTTGACTTCCTCATATGAACCCAACCATCTTCGAAATTAACTTTTAGTCCATCGATGGTGTTATAATCCTCCATTTTGAATTGTTCTTCCAATTGCTGCAAGATGCTGACTAAGTCAATGTCGGGTGTCAAAGCAATTTTGTCCTTGACCATGAAGTAATAAGGGTATTCTGCTTTGAGCTGAGCGAGTGATTTTCTCGACTTTGCCAGGTGAGTCAATATCAAAGCTATTCCAACGAGAGCATCTCTTCCGTAATGAAGCTCTGGCAGAATGATGCCACCATTACCTTCGCCTCCGATCACTGCATTCACTTCTTTCATTTTCGCTACGACATTGACCTCTCCGACTGCACTGGCATAATACGTACCGCCATGTTTTCGCGTAATGTCTCTCAAAGCGCGGCTCGATGAAAGGTTGGAAACCGTATTGCCGGGTTTTATAGGTAACATGTAGTCTGCGACGGCCACCAAGGTATATTCCTCTCCAAACATTTCACCATCTTCACAAACCAGTGCCAACCGATCCACGTCCGGATCCACAGCAATTCCCAAGTCTAATTGTTGCTGCCGGATGACATTTGACAATTCAACTAAATGCTTGGCAAGTGGTTCGGGATTATGAGCAAAATCGCCCGTCACCTCTTCATTAATCAATACTGCTGTACAGCCCAGCCTCTCTAAAAGATTTGGCACGGAAATGGCGCCTGTTGAGTTAATGCAATCAACAGCAACCCGAAATTTACGGGCTTTGATCGCATCGACATCTACCCATGACAATGCCAAGATGTCATCGATATGTCGATCGATGTATCCTTCGATTTTCTGATATTTTCCCAGCTTATCTACCCCTTCATACTTTATAGCCCCTTCGTGAATCAGTTTTAGAAGATCTTCGCCATCTTTTTTAGAAATAAATTCTCCACGATGATTGACAAACTTCAAAGCGTTCCATTCCTTTGGATTGTGGCTGGCAGTGAAGATAATTCCGGCCCCTGCGTTTTCCTTGGGCACCGCGACCTCCACCGTTGGTGTAGTCGAGTAGCCAAGATCTATAACATCGATGCCAAGTGAAAGCAATGTTTGGGTTGCCAAATTACTGACTAACTCTCCTGATATCCGGCCATCTCGCCCGACCACTACCTTACGGTTAGCTCCGTTTTGAATAAGCCAATAGCCAAAAGCAGCAGTACATTCTACAATATCCTGAGGGGTGAGGTTTTCTCCGGCATTTCCGCCAATGGTACCTCTAATCCCCGAAATTGATTTAATTAGTGCCAAGATTGATGTTTTTGTTATTAAGAAATTGAGTGGCTGAAAAGGTTTATATACGAGGACAGTTAATTTTGTTTGAAAAAATATTTACTTTTTCCCATTATGGATGCAATAATTGAATTTGACCAATACCTCTTCGAACTCATTAATAACGGTTGGCAAAATACCTTCTTTGATTGGTTAATGCCACATTGGCGGGAAAAAACTTTTTGGATCCCTTTGTACCTTTTTCTATTACTCTTTGTTCTGATAAAGTTTAAACTTAAGGGATTGTTTTTTGCTTTAGGCCTGGCCTTGACAGTAGGAGTAGCAGATACCATGAGTAGTAAAGTGATCAAAGAAAATGTAAAACGCCTGAGACCTTGTAACGATCTCGAATTCAAAAACAATGTGCACTTACTAGTTCGGTGTGGGGGTGGTTACAGTTTTACCTCTTCGCATGCGACCAACCATTTTGCCATTGCAGCTTTCATCAGCCTGACTTTGGGCCTACTCTATCCCGCTATTAAATTGCCCTTTTACTTGTGGGCTGCAAGTATCGCTTTGGGGCAGGTCTACGTCGGAGTTCACTACCCTCTCGACATATTCTTTGGAGCCTTCCTGGGTGTTTCAATTGGCTACCTGGTAGCAAAACTTTATAATCGATTTCCTAACTTAGCACTCCAATAAAAGCCGGATCATGCAATTTTCCAACAAACTACTTCCTTTGCTGCTTTCCCTCTTTGTATGCTGCACGGTGGTAGCACAAGAAAATCGTTTTTTACAAGAAGTTTTCGATGAAGTTTCAATTCTAGAGAATCAATCCTACGGCACTAATTTTACGATCGAAGTCCTGCCGCTTTTCGGCCAAACGATCCGCGAGCAATTACTATTTGATTTTTATGCGCCGATGAATGACACCCTTGCGGAAAGACCGCTAATCATTCTTGTCCACGGAGGTAATTATCTTCCACAAGCTGCTAACAATACGGTCTATGGTGAAAGAGTGGATTCCTCAAATGTAGAAATAGCCATGCGGCTGGCTAAAATGGGGTATGCCGTTGCAGCCATTGATCATCGTAGAGGATGGAATTTGGAAGACGAAACGGCTGAAAGAAGAGCGTGGAGCTATCTTCAGGCAATGTACCGCGGCATACAGGATGCAAGAACGGCGATTCGTTTCTTTCGAAAGGATCATGCCGAAAATGCGAATAGTTATAATATCGCTCCCGATAAGATCGGGTTGTGGGGCATTGAGACCGGTGGATACATTGCATTAGCCGCCGCGTATCTCAACCAATTTGAGGAACTGGAAAGCGCCGCCTTCCCAATGATGAAATTTTCCATCGATCTGGATGGTGATGGAACCGCTGAGACCCCCATGTTTTCCGAAGCAGTGCACGGGGATCTTTTCGCCACCAGTCCCGGTGTTTCCAGTCCCGGTACACCATACCACCCGGTCGACGGCGATTCTCTCTGTTCTCCTCTTTATATAGATTATCCATCTGATTTTCAACTCTGCGTCAATATGGGAGGCGCAATTGGTGACCTTTCCTGGATCAATGATGGAGAGGTACCCGTTATCAGTTTTCACGTCACAAATGATCCTTTTTCGCCCTATCGCGACGACATCGCCATCATTAGGACAACCGGCGATTCACTTCTCCAGATGCAGGGCAGCCAGGCCATCCTTGAAAAAGCCAGTACGCTAAAATTAAATAGGTATTTTAGCAATCTTAGTTTTGATGATCCCTTTACCGAAGGAGCCCGCTCTGCCTCCGCTGCAGCAGGACATTCTTACTTTGAAGGACTTTATCCATTTGTTCTACCACTGAACAATTCTGGTAATCCAGAAAGTGAACCCTGGCAATGGTGGGATCGGGAATTTTGGGAAACAGTACCTTTTGATGGTAGCTCCAATTTTGATGAGGCCAGCAGTCTTTACAATGCTGATGCCAGTCCAGAGCGAGCAAGAATCTACATTGACACCATCATCGGTTATTTCGCTCCAAGGGCACTAGCCGTATTCAATCCAGATCCTACTAACATTCAACCAACCATTACCCCATTGGATGTAGGGCTTAAGATTGCCCCAAACCCAACACACGCACAAATACTGTTCACGTCCCGTTTACAGGCACCAATTCGTTCGGTTCAGCTCTTTGACCTCCAAGGGGGTCTTGCACGGAGTTACTCTGGGGTCAATGGTTCTATCTTTCAAATCAATAAAGAAAGTTTGCCGGCAGGCATGTACATCGCAAGGTTGAAATTTGATCGCGGAATTATTTCCCGAAAGATAATTTTCAATTAACGCTCTCGTACTCCTTAATTGCTTATTTTCGCGGCTTTTAATAAAAGCTGCTGAAAACCGGCTAATTAATGCAAACTTATTCTACTTTCATCCAAAGCAATTACCGACTTTTGTCCTTCGGCTTTTTGCTGGCTTTGTTCTCAGGTTTTGGACAGACTTTTTTGATTTCTCTTTACGTTCCGGAAATTGCACAGTCCTTCCTATTTTCCAACACCCAGATCAGCTCCATGTATGCCTCGGCTACGCTAGCCAGTGCATTTACTTTACCATGGATCGGCAGATACATTGACATCTGGCCGCTCCACCGCTTCACAATTGCGGTAATTATTGGTATGTTTTTAGCCTTAATTACACTATCGTTGGCTTTAAATCCCATTGTTGTATTGATCGGATTCTGGGGACTGCGGCTGACCGGACAAGCCCTCATGGGGCATACCGCAGTCACGACTATGGCTCGCGCCTATGCGCTCGACCGTGGAAAAGCCATTAGTCTTGCCAATATAGGGCATCCGGTGGGAGAAGCCATTTTCCCGCTGATGATCGCAATGATGATCAGTAGTTACGGTTGGCGCCTTCCTCTTCGACTTTCAGCATTATCTCTCATCATTATTGTCATTCCATTGGTCTTCATATTTTTGAAAAACGCGGCTCCAGCCATTCTTCATCCCTCTAGAAATATCTCGGAGGAAAACCGGCCTAACGGACAATTGGTCCACCGTCCATGGCGCCTGATCATCAGTCGTAATTTTTGGTTGTTATTGCCCGGCATTATTTTTCTTGGAGCGATCAATACAGCCATCTTTTTCTTTCAGATACAGTTTGGTGAAAGCAGAGGTTGGAGTGTCAGCTGGGTGGCTGGCTCAATCGCTTCTTTTGCAGTTGCCAGTGCACTTGGCATGCTGGTATCCGGTCCACTAGTGGATCGGTTGACTGCACGCAGGCTATTCCCGTTTTTTCTCTTTCCCTATCTGATCGGCTTGTTCTTTCTTTCTCTCTTCAGACAACCGGCCATCTATCCCGTAGCCCTTTTATTCATGGGGTTTTCGAATGGATTGGGGAGCACGATCATCAATGCAATTTACGCCGAGATTTTCGGGACGGCTTCAATCGGCAGTGTAAGAAGTATATTTGCAACAGTAGGAGTGTTTGCAACAGCGGTGGGACCGATTGCGTTTGGCATTTTGCTGGACAAAAGTTTTTCTTTTGGTCTCATATTACAGCTTTCGGCCGCAATCTCTTTGTTGGTAATGATTTGGAGCCTACAAGTTTTAAGGATCCGTCAGTAGTAAGTCACAGGACCATTTTAATTGCTGGACCCCAATTTACAATTGGATGGGAACGATTAATGTTGGAAGTTTTTGGAAAAAATTGCCGTCATTTGGCTTTAAGATATTCCTCTAGCTCTGCCAAATACTGATAGTAGTAGTTCCAGTTCTGGTAAACTTTTCCCAAGCCCCGGAGCCCCTCATACCCGACAATGATGTACTGAGCAAGGTATTCACTATTGGTCGAATCCTTGACATACCCTTTTTCCTTCCCCTTTTCGAATGCATCCCGCAAAGTCAATTTCCACTTGTCAAGAATATTTCGAAATAACTTCTGAAAATCGGGATCGACAGGAGTCATTTCAACAATTAAATTGTTGGTAGGACAGCCATAGGTTAACTCTATGTCCATCATTTCTGAAAAAGCCGTTTCCAGCACATCGACCAATCGCTCCTTTGGATTCTCACAATTTTCCATTGGCTCGATCAGCAAGCGGAAAAGGCGAGGGTAAACAACCTCCTTTACCACAGCCAGTCCCATCTCTTTCTTATTTTTAAAATGATAATAGAAAGCTCCCTTCGTTACATTCATTTCCTTTAGAATGTGATCGATACTCGTAGATTGATATCCTTTCTGATAGATTTTTTGAAAAGCCTTGTCTAGTATTCGCTTTCGGGTGATGGCTGCTTTGGTGATCATTTATATATTTTTTATACCAATCAGTATAAAACAAACATAAGCCATTTGATCAATAAAACCAAACGTTTCCCTTCTGCAATCTACCCGTCGATTCCCAAATTGTTAAATTTCTAATTTTAATAAGACTCCTATTATCTTTAGGGTCTAAAGAAAATCCCATTTACGTTATGAACATGCGCACTTACCTGATCTATGTAATTGCACTATCAGCGACTGTCCTATTATCATTTTCTTCTACTCACTCCAGTTCCAGTTCCGAACCATTCATGGAAGTAGTTGTTGCCGAACAAGATCCACAGAGCAGATGTCCGGGCGAATCGATTATAGTTGAAGCATCCTTCCCCGCTCCAGTTCTTTTAAGTCCTTGGTATATTTGGCAAATTTCGTTAGATGGTGGCAATACTTGGATAGATGCAACTGCAGAAACAGAAAATGCTGTTTTGACCATCACTAACCTTCCTGCCAATGCACAATACCGGGTCCACGCTGCAGAAGAACCGACCGAACTTGCAGATGCCCTACTAAGATTCACTTCAGATCCGTTGATTATTGCATTTAATCCCATCGATGCCTGTTTTACAACTCCGATCAATCCAACTGGTACTTTATGTGACAATCAATTGGGAGAGAATATTTTTCCGGAAGGCGATTTTGGAAGTGGCCTCAGTCAGTTAGGCCCGGAATTGCCTCCGGGAACTACTACTTACATCTTTCAGGACACTACTTGGCCCAATGATGGCTTTTATTCATTGATCAACTTATGGGATACCGATATCTGCGAAGGGTTTTTCCCCTTTCCATGCTGGAGCATACCAATTACTGACAACAGCGATGACCCAGAAGGTTATGCCTTGGCAATCAATGCAACGGAGGGCGAAACCGGAATCTTTTTCAAGAATACCGTTAGTGGTTTATGTGAAAATACAACATACCAGTTCTCTGTAGATATCAAGAATTTAAACCATCCTCTTTTTGCTCCTTTCACATCGACCGCTACAGATACGGTAATATTACCGAATATCGACTTTATTCTTGGACCAGTCGATGCACCTCTAGAGCTGTTGCAGGTTGCTCCTGAGGCGTACAATACCGGAGATATTATCAATAACGGGCAGTGGGACACCTACGGATTTACGTTTACAACAGAGCCCGGAGTAACGGAAGTTTCGTTTGCAATCCGAAACAATGCTCCGGGAGGAGGAGGAAACGATCTGTTACTGGATAACATTTCTTTTAGGATGTGTGCATCTGCTGAAGTTGATTTCCAATCACCAATATGTGCTGGTAGTACTACGACCTTGGAAGCAATACCTGATGGTCAATTTTCAAGTCCAGCCATTCGGTGGCAGGTAAGTGCCGATGGCATTACTTGGAGCAATGTCGCAGGAGTGAACGGCACCAGCATAGATGTTTCGTTGTCTTCCAGCGCTGTGCAGTATCGCTACCTTTTGGCCGGATCGATTGCCAACCTGGAGGACCCTTCCTGTCGTGTAGCGTCCGAGGTAGCACAACTGGAGGTTTTTGATTCAGCCCCAATAGTGATCAATGAATCAATCTGCGATGGTGAAATCTTCGAATTCGGAAGTGAACGATTGTCAAGAAGTGGAACCTATTCCGAAACGTTTCAGGCGATCGGAGGTTGCGATAGCATAGTGACTTTGGAACTTACGGTGACCCCCTTAGCCAGATTTGCCATTCAAGAGACGATCTGCGAAGGAGATCTTTACAAGGGTATCTTCTACCCTGGGGATACCATAATTGAGGAGCGTTACCTAAACAGTATTGGCTGTGATAGTATTGTCTCTACCAACCTGATCGTACTAACCAGAGAAAGTAGGGAACAAAACATTTCGATCTGCCCGGGAGAATCCTTTCTCGGAGTTCCGGTTTTTAGTGATACGGCTTTCATTGTATCGGGTACGTCCGATGAAGGCTGTGAACTACAAATCTATTACGATGTAAACCTTTTAATGGAAGATGACTTGGAGTTTACCGGCGACTTGATCCTTTGTGAAGATGGAACAAGTACCCTTGGATTAGCGGGAGATTATCAAAGCTTTGAATGGTCAACTGGAGCACAAACATCGGAGATCGAGATTCCCGGTGTCGGCACTTATGGTGTAACCGTCACGACCCCGGAATTTTGTATCGTTTCGGGAGAAGTGGAAGTAGTTTCTGCGGAGGACGTGGAGCCGCAAGTAGCTTTTATCAACCCCAATTGCTCGGACTCCAATACCGGCCGAATTGCAGTCACCCCAATTATTGGAGGAAACGGCCCCTACCTTTATGCGTTGGGAAATCAACCATTTACTGACAATCCTTTCTTTGATAATCTTCCACCAGGAGATTATGAGGTCAACATTATCGATGCCAGCGGATGTAGTTATGAAGTGCTGGGGACACTAACCGAGTCCGACCGGCAATTTGAACTAGTGAATGAAAGTCAATTGCAGGTTTTTCCTGGTGATACAGTTGCACTTACGGTGGCAAGTGCCTCTACAGTTGTTTCCTATGACTGGTCGCCTGGTCGCTGGCTAAGCTGTACAGATTGTCCAACACCAATAGCAAGTCCGCGGGAAACAATCACTTACACCCTCACCGCTATCAACTCAGATAGCTGTATGGCAAGTACTGATTTCCTGGTGATTGTAAACGATAACCTTATTGCGGTACCCAATGCGTTTTCACCAAACGAAGACGGAGTGAATGACGTTTTACGGCCGGCCATTGTCGGGCCAGTCAGAAATATTACGAGATATGCGATCTATAATCGCTGGGGAGAGCGCATTTTCATGGTGGCAAACGCCGCTCCCGAAAGTCCATCATTGGAGTGGGATGGGACTTTTCAGGGGCAACTGCTGGATAATGCCGTCTTCACCTGGTTTGCTGAAGTGGAACTTGAAAGTGGTAAATCAGCGATCGTATCAGGAGATGTCTTGTTGGTCAAATAATTTCACTTTATGGAAATAGCCAAAAAGAACCTTCGGAAGTTGATGAAGGACTTGCGCCATCATTACCCCATGGAGCTCCGAGGTTTTCACGGGGGCCGCATTAGTGCCCGGCTCTCGGAATTATGTTCCGATCGGGGAATACACGTCATCCACACCTTCTTGCCCTTGCCGGAGGAAATCGACATTATTCCCTTTATCATGCAAAGCCTTTCCTTAGGAAAGCAAGTTATAGTGCCACAAACAAAGGGTGAGCGCCAATTGGACCACTGGGTATTGGAAGATTTGGAACATCTTGCAAAGGGTGCCTTCAATACACAATATCCAATTAATGCAGCCCCTTATCGAGGCACCTACGAACTCATCATAGTGCCAGGTTTGGCCTTTGACCAAAGAGGTAATCGCCTGGGATTCGGGGCAGGCTACTACGATTCTTTTTTGGGAAAGCATCCCGATGCATTGAAAGTCGGCGTTGGCTTGCCGTTCCAATTGATTGAGCAGGTTCCGGTAGAGAAACATGATATTGCTCTTGATCTAATTTTCTGTTGAACAGACCTATCCTATCGCCTTTCGTATACAAGATCTTTCCCCACGGTTTTCACCAGTAGATAATTTTTATACAGGAAGCTATCCAGTCGGTCGTCCTTACGATCCGTTCGCCAAATGATGTATCGAGGAGGAGGTTCCGTAATTTTAGCCAATTCTTCTTCTACATTGACTTCTAAGGCTCTAATGTGCTTTTGTTCCCAAAATAAAGAAGGATGTACATATTTAGTGGGGCTTTCCTTATCTAATAGATGATATAGTACTTGATGACTCACACTAGTATAGATTCGATCCTCTTTCTCCAACTTTCCTTCAAGGTATTTAGAAATCGTTTTGGGATGATCAGGTTTATCCAAACAGTCCTTCTTTTGCTGGTACATATTAAGCATGATTAACAAACTTAAGATGGTAAAACCAACGCGAGGACGTAAAAGGGTCGATAGGGGTTTTGGAAATTGCGTCGCAGGAAAAGCGAAAAAGGAGCCAGCTACAAAGCTAAAGGGCAGCATAAATTGAATATAGTAATGACCGTACCATTTACCTGGCAAAAGAATGGCCAGTAGTACGAGGGCAGACCACAATAGTCCCAAACGCTTTAGTCGCAGATCCGTCGCTTTCGATACCAGAACGTAAATGAAAAGCAATGCTATGGGTAGATACCTAAGGAAAAAATCTCCCAAAAACTTCAAGTGCTGGACAAAGGGAACAGACTCCGGATAGCGGCTGCTTACTTCGAATGTATAAAATAAAAATTCATCCAAGTAGCCTAGCTGGGCATAATAGATCAAGACAAAAGATAGGGGAATGCAAGAACCAATGGCCATCACTACGCCTCTGGACAAAGCCTTGAAAAATTGTGTTTTTGAACGGATATTATCCCAAAGTAAAAAAAGCCCGAACGCCAAGGCATCAAAGGCTACCACATATTTAATCACCAAACCCCACCCTAGACAGAGTCCAGCTAACAGGAAACGCCAGTGACTTCCTCCTTTAAGCATGAACAAAAGCCCTAAAGCCGTGAATAAATTAAAAAAGGTTTCGGTATTGGGAGAAATTCCATAATAGGTGAAAACAGAATTTACGATCAAATAAATGATTCCCGTAGCAATCGCTTCATTCCTCTTGCCACCAAAAGAAAATTTAGCCTTATAGAGAACGAAGGCTGTAATGGCCAACCACAACGCCGTCATTACACGCAGTAGGAAAATCGATGATCCAACTAGTTTTTGCAAACCTGCATAAATCAGGAAAATGCCAATGGGCTTTGTATCCACTACATCGATGAAGTATACCGAGCCGTTCATCAGATAATCTGAAATAACAATGTAAGTGGACTCGTCGTGGTTGATAACTGTTGGAAAAAATGAGAATAGCCTTAATACAATGGCCAAACCTATAAATATAGCAAATGTCTGTAGGTCTTTAATTTTCAAGAGATGGTCGCTTTTCCTCGTAGTAATGTCCAATTACATAACTGGATTATAAGAGGCAGCAAAGGTAAAAAGTTATGGAATAATTCTCACTTTTAGAGAGATTATTCGAAAGCAGTGGCCTTCTTGATGTTGTCCTTGAGGATGCTGTCCTGTCGCTTGGTTTCCTCTTCATTCCAGTTGAAAAAACTCTTAAAGTCTTGAATTAAGACATCAGTGAGGCGTGGTAAGGTATCGATCTCAAAATAAAGCCGTCCCGTTCTTCTGGCCACGAAATCCATGGGAAATTGCACAAGTTCATTCTCAATGCAGTAGCGCAATTCGGCTTTAGGCAACCTAATCCTAGGGTCGTCATCTCCTAATTCACGATAGATGGAGAGAATGGTTTCCGTTTGTCGGCCGTAGTTTTTGACCAGATATTCTGCTGCATAGGGATCGAGACCTTGCCCTTCCACAAATTCTTCTACCTCCTTCAAATAGGCGTCCACTGCAACTTTACCGTTGAAAGGGCCGCCAGAAAGAGTGATCTTATCTGTCTTGCAGGGGCCAATCGCCGTATTCCGGCTTTTTTTGATTTTTCGACCGAGAAGGTCAACAACCTTTTGTGACATCTTGCGGTAACCGGTAAGTTTACCGCCGGCAATAGAAATTAACCCCGTCTTCGATTCGAAAATTTCGTCTTTTCGGGAAATCTCCGAAGCTGATTTACCCTCTTCGTAAATCAGGGGGCGCAAACCGGCCCAACTGGAAATCACATCGTCCTGTTGCAAATTAATCGAAGAAAAAGTATTGTGAATGCCCTTCAGGAGGTAATCGACATCCTCTTTCGAGGATCGGACATCGTTCTTATCCCCTGTATAATGGGTATCAGTCGTACCAATGTAGGTCGTCCTTCCCCGGGGAATAGCAAAAATCATCCTACCGTCAGGAACATCAAAGTAGACTGCATACTTCAGTGGAAATTTATGGTGCGGAACAACGATGTGAACCCCCTTTGTTAAATAGAGATGTTTTTTATTCAAAGAGTGGTTTGTTTTGCGCAAATCGTCTACCCAGGGACCTGCTGCACTCACTACGTAGTCTGCACGCACTTCAAAAGATCCCCCCCCAATTAAATCCGCACACTTAGCTCCCTTTACCAAGTCATTCTCATAGTAAAAATCTTCTGCCCTGACATAGTTGATAGCAGTTGCACCCTTAGCAACAGCGGTTTTGATGATCTCAATTGTCAATCGGGCATCATCGGTCCGGTATTCTGCATACAAGCCACCACCTTCTACTTCTTGCTCCGGTAAAAGCGGTTCGATTTGTAAGGTTTGTTCCTTGGTTAGCATTTTACGCTGTTCGGGTCTCTCCACCCCTGCCACCAAATCATAAACCATCAGACCAACGGAAGTCAGTAACTTACCAAAAGTACCGTTCTTAACGATGGGCAGCAACATTTTCTCAGAAGTCACCAGATGGGGAGCCAACCGATGCACGATGGCCCGCTCCTTCCCTACTTCCCTAACTAAACTGATTTCGAACTGCTTCAGATAGCGTAACCCTCCGTGGATTAACTTTGTGGATTTGCTACTGGTGCCGGAAGCGAAGTCATTCATCTCAATAAGGCACACTTTCAAGCCGCGGGAAGCTGCGTCCAAAGCAATTCCGCATCCCGTAATGCCTCCTCCAATGATTAAGACATCAAAATGCTGATCCCGCAATTCCTGAAGAATTTGGGGGCGTTCTAAAGCTGAAAATGATGGCATGAATTTCGTGTATTACCCAACAACAATATTGATCATCCGTTTCGGAACGACGATGACCTTACGAACGGTCTTTCCATCTATCCATTTTTGGATGGCGTCTAATTTCAATGCTTCTAATTCCAATTCTTCCTTAGCAGCATCCGCTGGTAATTCGACCAAGGCTCTCTTTTTCCCATTGATGCTTACTGGATACGTAATGGCATCCTCGACCAAGTAGGATTCATCAAACTCGGGATAAGAAGCATGGTGCACACTCGTCTCATGACCAAATTGGTGCCACAATTCTTCGGCAAAGTGTGGTGCAAAAGGAGCAATCAACAAAGCCATTGGTTCCAATACGGATCGCTTATTGCAGTTCAATTTTTTCAATTCGTTCGTCGCTACCATGAATGCACTTACGCAGGTATTGAAATTAAAACGCTCAATATCCTCAGTTACTTTTTTGATCGTTGCATGCAAAATCTTTAACTCCTCTTTCGTAGGCTCCTCCCCGTCCACTACCTTGAATGTTCCTGCTTCATCAAAATACAACCCCCAAAAGCGACGCAAGAACTTGGAGACTCCGTCAATTCCATTGGTGTCCCAAGGCTTAGCCTGCTCAATCGGACCTAAGAACATTTCATACATGCGAAAGCAATCCGTACCGTATTGATCAATCACTAAATCCGGATTAATCACATTATACTTAGACTTTGACATTTTCCCAACTTCTGAATGTGTCACCAAGTGGGTCTTATTGTACGTACCTTTAGTGGTAAAGACTCCATTTTCATAATAACCACTACCACATTCGAAAATGGCGTCTTTGTATATGGGCCGCCATTCTACAAAACGGTCGATGCTTTCCTGTGTCATGTAGGAACCCGTCGAACCATAATCCTTAACAAAGTCAATATGCACGGGAATGCGAACGAATTCTGTTCCGGCTTCTTGAGCACGTACATCCGCACAGACAAAGCGACTCTTTCCGTCCACTTTATCCTTTTGCAAATACATGAACTCAATCACTCCCTGGATCATACCCTGGTTGATCAATTTCTTGAATGGCTCGCTAGTGGGCACCAAACCTTTATCAAACAAGAACTTGTGCCAGAATCGGGCATACATCAAGTGTGCAACTGCATGCTCCGATCCTCCAATGTAGACATCGACATCCCGCCAATAATTAATGGCATCCTGACTGGCAAACTCATCGTCATTACCTGGATCCATGTATCTCAAGAAATACCAGGATGAACCAGCAACTGCCGGCATGGTATCGGTCTCGCGCGTATAACCGTTATCCAGGTTAACCCAATTTTCAATCCTTGATAATGGCGACTTTCCTCCTTTACCCGGCTTAAAATCATCGGTTTCCGGCAATTCCAATGGTAATTCTTCCAATGACAATGGATATGCAGTCCCTTCGTGATCGTAAATGATGGGAAAGGGTTCTCCCCAATATCGCTGGCGACTAAAATTCGCGTCCCTCATCTTATAATTGACATGGGACTTGCCGATACCCATGGCTTCAATTTTTTCATTAATGGCTTTGATGGCCTCCATGACTTCTAAGCCGTTCAAGAACCCGGAGTTGATCATTTTGCCGACTTTATCTCCAATGCCGGCCCCTGGGTATTCGGATTTGTCAATGATTTCAATGATCGGTAACCCAAATTTATGCGCAAATTTATTATCGCGCTCATCATCGGCAGGAACAGCCATAATCGCTCCGGTTCCGTAATCCTTCAAGACATATTCACCAATCCAGATTGGAATCTTCTCGTTAGTAAACGGATTGATCGCATAGGCCCCCGTGAATTCCCCACTAACCTTTTTCTCTGCCATCCGCTCAATCTCGGACTTTGCTTTAACATACCGAACGTAGTCATCAATCTTCGATCGTTGTTCGTCTGTCACCAATTGGTCAACCAAATCATGTTCGGGTGCCAAAACCATATAAGTAGCGCCAAAAATTGTATCCGGACGAGTAGTAAAGATGTCGATTCGATGATCGGAGTCTGCCACTTCGAAATACAAGGAAGCCCCTAAGGACCGGCCGATCCAGTTGGATTGAATGGTCTTCAAGGCATCTGACCAATCAATTGTGTCCAAATCATACAACAACCTGTCTGCATATGCCGTAATTCTCAAGTACCACTGAGTCAAAGCCTTTTGTTCAACCGGGTGTCCTCCTCGTTCCGATAAACCATCCTTCACTTGGTCGTTGGCCAATACCGTACCCAAAGCTTCGCACCAATTTACGTAACCGACCTTACGGTAAGCCAAACGATAATTCATTAAAGTTTCCTGTTGATCGGCTTTAGACATAGCCTTCCATTCTGCGGCCGTAAATACCCTTACCTGACTTGTGGCTGCGTCTACCGTAGCATTTCCCGATTGTTCAAAAATATCGATCAACTTCTCGATCGGCTGCGCTTTGGAAACGGACTTATCGTAATAATGTTTAAACAATTCGGTGAAGATCCATTGTGTCCACTTAAAATACTTCGGATCGCAAGTGGCTACTTCGCGGCTCCAATCAAATGAGAAACCTAAGTTCGCTAATTGTTCGCGATAGCGTTGCATATTATCTTTGGTCGACACTGCAGGATGAATGCCGGTTTGCAAAGCATATTCCTCTGCCGGCAAGCCGAATGCATCAAATCCCATTGGATGCAATACGTTAAACCCCTTCAATCGCTTAAACCGAGCATAAATATCAGAAGCAATATAGCCCAGCGGATGACCAACATGCAGTCCCGCTCCGGACGGATACGGGAACATGTCCAAGACATAATACTTTGGCCTATTGGAGTCATTACTGACCTTATAAACTTGATTCTTCTCCCAATAGTCCTTCCACTTCGTCTCAATTTTCCGAGGGTTGTAACTCATTTTAAACAATTATTTATAGGATGAGCGATAAAAAACACAGCGCAACTTAGCTATATTAATCAAGTAACGACAGAAAAGTTCCCCTTACTATCCATAATAGGTTGTACTGGTAACGATCGAATTTGTTCTGGTGTTGAATTGGCTTGCCCCAAATTTGGGCCCGTGAAAATAGATAAATTGGTGCATATACAATAGTATAATACTTAAATAATTTGGTCGGATAATTTTGGGTTTTATAACAAATAACCTTATACTGAACAACAGGAGACGATGATCTCAAGGTATTCATTTAAGATGTTCGTTGTTCTTCGAACATATCAATCGGCTCGAATGATGACAAACAAAAAAATGGAATTGGTCAATAAGCATACGCTCGTCTGCATCACCTTACTACTGCTGGTTGTTTCTTCTGCTTCTGCGGGTGCGCAAAATAATCCGGTTCCTTATTCCGATGACGAATTGCGCCAATTGGGCAACTTACAACCAGGAGCAGCCGGTGTTCGATCGATCGATTTGGCTTATGAAGGTGTGCGTGGAACGCCGTTCCTTGCCTCTGAATGGCTGAAGGGAAGCATTCTTTTTCGAAAAAGTGGCCGTTTCAGCCAAAAAGTCAGTCTCAATATCGAACTTGAGAAACAATTACTCTACTATCTGACTTCTGACGGGACTCCCGTTCAGTTTCCGAGTGATCACGTTAAGGAAGTGGTAATAAACAATGCAAAACAGGATTCGATGGTCTTTCAAACTTTTTCCCCTTCGGAGTTAGGTCAAAGTAAGAACGATCGGCATCAGTTTTACCAGGTCCTCTTTAACGGTTCACAAAAATTCTTAAAATTCGAACAGAAGTACCTGCAAAAAGCAGATTATAAGGGTGCTTATAATGCCGATCGACCCTATGACGAATATTTGAGCAATGTATCGTACTTTTTGCAAGATGATCAGCGAAACTTCCATCGAATAAGGCTTAAGAAAAAGGCCGTCCTAAAATCTTTAGAAAATCAAGCTGCTGCCATTAATCGGATCGTAAAACAACATAAGTTACACTTAAACACCGAAGAAGATGTCGTCCAATTATTGAGTTGGCTAGCGAAATGACCTCTATTTTTAAATCAACAATAAAAACCATGCTATGAAGAGTTTAATAAAATTGGGATTGATCCTCGGAGTTATCGCACTGGTATACTATCGGTTTTACGGCGATGACCAAGAGAAGGAACAATCAAAAAAAATCATCAATACCGGTACCGACGTTGTAAAAGACCTGGGTAAGCTGACTTGGAATTTACTCAAAAAAGGAAAACAAAGTCTCGATGAAGGTGACTACGATGAAACCATTGACCACATTAGTGGTGTAATCGATGACCTGAAGGAGAAAGCTGGCAAACTTGAAAATGCGAAAGAGATCTACGATAAAATCAGTGATCTGGAGCAAAAAAGAAATGAATTACAAAAGGAATTGGCTGCCTCGCAGGTACAGTCTTACGGAAGCGCAGAAAGCAGTGCACAAGCCCAAGAGGCCGCGCCAACCGATGTAAAAGATGACCTCAGTCGACTATTGGAAGACACTGAAAATCTGGCCAAGCAAATGGAAGGCAACTAAATTCCTAATCAAGAAATGCCCGGTCGCATTTCTTTAATGGTGAAATATTATCGATGAGGATATTGCCCATTACAGCAGTATCCCCATCACTAAAATAGGCTTCTAAAATGAGGTAATTAATGGTATTTTGTGCAAAAAACTGGACAGGATAACTTTGCCAGTCGGTATGCTCCACAAAATCTGTTTCCAAGAGCAATTGATCTTTTCTGCATTTCGTCGCTCCGGCCCAGATCCTCAATTTTAGTGGATGGCTATATCCGGTATAAGTGATCGACCGGGCCAAGTCCAATTTGAACTGATAGCACTCTTCTCTTTTGATGGTTGCCTTCAATCGCTGTCCAATACTTTCATAGGTACCGTTAGACCTTGTTATCAGGCCAACATAGGTTTCCCCTTCCGAAGATTCCTCAAACACCCCCCAGGGGCCGGGCAAGATATCCGGTGTGGTATCCGGTGCGCAGGCGTGCCAACCGACCGGCACCGTAGCATCTTCGGGTTCTCCTTCAAAAGAAGCATTGTCCAGGTAGATTTGGCAAAATCCAGAAAATGGTAGGCATAACAGAGTGAAAGAGAGGATTTTGGAAATTGACATTTGTAATTTCATATTTTTGAGCCTTTAAAACAGCAATCAGAAGATGAAAAATACATCAAATAAACGGTCCAGGCCTCATTACCTGTACGTGATCTTAAGTGTAACTTCAGTTCTCTTTCTACTTGGTAGTTTTAGTTTGTTCTTATTTAAGGCCCAGCGTCTGATCGACGGCATGAAGGAAAATATCAATATCATTGTGGAATTGAAGAATTCGTCGTCCAGCGAAGATCTCCAACACCTTCGTAGATCAATCATCGAGCGTCGCTTCGTGAAAGCAGGTAGTCTTTCCTTTGTCACCAAGGAGGAGGGGCTTAAATCCCTTGAGGAGGATTTTGGTGATGACATTGCTCGCTTGGGCTTACCCAATCCACTTTCCGACCTTTTTACGTTCAATGTCCGCGCCGCATATATGCAGAATGACAGCCTGCGACAGATTAGGAATGAATTAAAGAATTTTGCGATTGTTCAGGATGTCTTTTATCAACAGAACATTCTTAAGAACGCCGCCCAAAACCTTGAGCGTATTTCGTATTTCGCGCTCATTTGTGGCCTCCTATTGTTTATCATAGCAGTTTTTCTGATTCACAATACGGTCCGGCTTTCCTTGTTAGACAACAGATTCCTAATTAAAAACATGCAGTTAGTCGGTGCCTCCTGGAGTTTTATTTCCTGGCCCTATATTTGGAAAGCCATCCGCAATGGAGTCATCAGTGCGATACTGGCGATATCGGTCATTCTCGCAGTGACCATCTGGGTCGACGATAATATCCCGGGCCTGGATTTGTTGAATAATTTGACCGATCTTGCAATTTTGTTTGCGATTATTTTAATTTTGGGCATTGTTATCAATACGACCAGCACTTACTTTGCCGTAAACAAATACTTAAGAATGAGGGTGGACGATCTCTATTAATTCCATCTTTCAACAAACTCAAATTTAGAATGAGTCAAAAAAATCCACCGAAGAAAAAAGTTGTGGTTACTACCACCAAAAAAAAGAAGAGCCCAGCAGGAAATGAAAAGGGGAATATCGGTAGTATTACCGGCAAAAAAAAGGTAAAAGCGACGGCTACGAAAGCACGGCTACGGAAAACAGTTGCCCCAAAAGAAAGTCTAACCTTCGGAAAGGATAACTACATCTGGATGGGTATTGGTGTCGGCTTGGTAGCACTAGGTCTGATCTTGATGACTGGCGGCCAAATGCCCAGTCCGGAAGTATGGGACGACAACATTATTTACAGCTTTAGGCGGACTGTATTAGCGCCCATCGTTATTCTGGCGGGTTTAGTGCTAGAAATTTATGCCATCTTTAAGGGTTACGATATTAATCAATGATTTGAGTACACCAGGTTCGACGACCTTAGTTCATAGATAAATGCAGGATATTATAAACTCTATTGTATTAGGAATAATACAAGGACTCACAGAATTCTTACCCGTCAGTAGTAGTGGACACCTCGAATTAGCAAAATTTTTTCTTGGAGACGACTCTGTCGCGGAGGAAAGTATGATGATGACTGTTTCCCTCCATGCTGCCACCGCATTGAGCACGCTATTGATCTTTCGCAGAGATGTAGGAGAAATTTTTCGGGGGCTTTTCAAGTTCAAATGGAATGAAGAGTTTGCCTTTTCGCTGAAGATCATTTTGTCTATGATTCCCGCCGCATTGGTTGGATTGATTTTTGAGGAACAAATTGAACAGCTTTTCAACAAGCAGGTCCTCCTGGTGGGTGGCATGCTAATCATTACCGGACTTTTACTTTATTTGGCCGACCGGGCCCGCAATACCGAAAAGAAAGTCAGTTATTCCAATGCCCTGATCATCGGATTAGCGCAAGCCGTTGCCATATTACCAGGCATCTCCAGATCTGGGGCAACTATTTCAACTTCTGTGCTTTTAGGAATAGACCGAGAGAGAGCAGCTAGATTTTCTTTCCTAATGGTAGTCCCGCTGATACTGGGAAAAATGGCGAAGGATCTAATGGATGGTAACCTAACCCAGTCTTCTGTAGATGCAGTGCCGTTAGCTGCCGGATTCATTGCTGCTTTCATCACCGGCGCCTTAGCTTGTGTTTGGATGATCAAGTTGGTTAAGCGCAGCAAACTAACCTACTTCTCTATCTATTGCTTTGTGGTCGCATTTATCGTGATTGTACTCTTTTACGGTAAATCCTAATATTATTCTTCTAATCAATGAGGTCTTATGATGAGTGGTCAGGATCTGTTTAACCCGCCCTATGATTTCCAGGCTGGAGCAGCTCTTTTAGTCAACAAGCCCCTGGAGTGGACTTCCTTTGATGTAGTCAATAAAATTCGCTTCAAATTACGCTATAAATTAGGGGTTAAGAAGATTAAAGTGGGACACGCTGGAACACTAGATCCTTTAGCGACCGGCTTGTTACTGATCTGTACTGGACGGGCAACCAAAAAGTTGAATGATTTTCAGGGAATGGATAAAACTTATACCGGCACCATCACTCTGGGAGCGACTACTCCTTCGTATGACCTCGAAACAGAATTCAATCAAACTTTTCCGACCGAACACATTACGCCCAAACTGGTAGAAAAGACCCGGGAATCTTTTATTGGTGAATTAGCCCAACTACCACCGGTGTATAGTGCCATCAAAAAGGACGGCCGTCCCATGTACAAAAAGGCCAGGGCCGGTATTAAGGTAGAAATCGAACCCAGAAACATATTTATCCACCATTTCAATTTCACAAGAATCGAATTGCCGCATCTGCATTTTGAGGTCCATTGTAGCAAGGGGACCTATATTCGTTCGCTTGCCTTTGATTTCGGAAAAGCACTTGGTAGCGGGGGGCACCTCAGTGCTCTCTGTCGCACGAAAATTGGCAACTACTCCTTAAAAAATGCTTGGGAATTAGAAAATTTAACCGATTACATTGAAAACTTATGATACTTGCGCTCCATTTGCAAGTTCCATTTTACTACCGTAGATTCGCATTATGGTCAGACAGGATTTACCCGGAAAGGTAGGCGTTATCGGGGCTGGCAGTTTCGGTACTGCCATTACTATGTTGTTATCCCACAATGTCGATGTTCTACTTTATGCCCGTAATCCCGAGAAAGTGAAGCACCTTAATGAAGCAAAGACCAACCTTGGGATCTCTTTCTCTGACCGGGTGGTGGCAACAAACGACCTCCAAGAATTGGGAGAGAATTGTCACCTGATCTTCCCCATCGTTCCCTCTAATAATTTTAGAGACATGATTAGGCAGTTAGGCCCTCACTTAAGACCCAACCACATCCTCATACACGGAACCAAGGGTTTTGACACAGCTACAGATCTGGATTTTTCGAAAGTCTCATCAGAACTATTGCGAAAGAACGTTCATACGATGAGTCAAGTCATCAGACAGGAGAGCGTTGTGGTCCGGATCGGGTGTCTGGCGGGTCCCAATCTGGCCAAGGAGATCATGGAGGGGCAGCCCACTGCAAGTGTTATCGCTAGTTCTTTCGACGAAGTGGTAAGACTCGGACAAGAGGTTTTGCGAAGCAAGAGTTTCCAAGTCTTCGGCACCAATGACATTCTTGGTGCGGAACTGGCTGGAGTATTGAAAAACCTGATCGCTATCGGTTGTGGTATTCTCGCTGGCAAGGGATTTGGAAGAAACATTCAAGCGATTCTGATCAACCGCGGTTTATTAGAGATGATTCACTTTGGCCAATCCTTTGGTGCGGACTACAAAGCTTTTTTGGGAACGGCGGGAATTGGTGACCTAATTGCGACTTCCACAAGCAGGGACAGTAGAAACTTTACCTTCGGTTATCGTTTAGGGAGTGGTGAACAAATGGAAGAAACCATTTCTTCAATGCCGGAGCTAGCAGAAGGAATTCGCACCCTGAAAATCGTCCATCACTTGGCAAAAAGTAATAAATTGCGTGTTCCGATTATGGAAATGCTTTACAACATCGTCTTCGAGAACTTCAATGTCGACCGAGCAATAGATTTTTTGATTAGTTACCCGTACGGAGTAGATGTCGATTTTATTTAAGAATTGTTCAAAAAATAGAAATGAGCCCACTTTTGCAACGCATATTTCCACATATTTCAGCAATCGTAGTATTCTTATTGATTTCGTCGGTCTATTTTAGCCCGCAATTACAGGGCAAAATGATCAGTTCATCAGATGTCATCCAATATTCTGGGATGGCAAGCGAAATCAAAGAATACAAGGAGAGGACAGGTGAATTAACCCTTTGGACCAACTCCATGTTTGGAGGGATGCCTACCTATCAAATCAATACCGTTTCTGCCGGGAACAATCTGAGATATGCCGACCGGACACTTAATTTGTTTGGCCCCGGAGATGCACCGATCGGACGATTTTTCACGGCCATGCTTGGTTTCTATCTACTTTTGGTAATTCTCGGTGCCAATCCATGGCTTGGCATTGTTGGGGCCATTGCATTTGGTTTGACGACCAATAGCATGATATTACTTGCCACCGGGCACGTCACTAAATTCAAATCTCTCGTTTATTTCCCGTTCTTGGTATCGGGAATTTTGCTCGCTTTTAAAGATAAATACCTTTGGGGAGGGCTTTTATTTGCGCTTGGACTAGGACTTAACCTGATGTCTAACCACCCCCAGATGATTTATTATCTTTTCATTACTTTGCTGATTTTAGGCGTTGCACAATTTGTTTACAGCATCCGTGAAAACCGGCTTGCCTCTTTTGGAAAAGCAATGGCCACTCTAATCATCGGCGCCATCATGGCTTTTGGTTCCGCTGCTTCAAATCTCTGGGTGACGCTCGAATATCAGCAGGATACCATGCGTGGCGATGGAATTTTGACGAAATCCAATGAACAACAGAACGCAGGAATTCAAAGTAGCAGTGAAACAAAGGGATTGTCGTGGGACTATGCCATGGGCTGGAGTAACGGATTCATCGATCTATTTGCTTCTTTTATCCCTGGAGTCGCTGGAGGAGGGACTTCGGAGGCGCAGGAACGATACGAAAACAGTTTCCGTGACCAGAGTTGGCAAAACTTTGTAAATCAACAACGGCAGTATCCTCCGTTGTACTGGGGAGCCCTGCCATTTACCAGCGGCCCTATTTACTTTGGTGCAGCCATGCTGATGTTTTTTATAATGGGATTAATGTTGGTAAAAGGTCCTATCAAGTGGTGGCTAGGTCTTGGAGTCCTGATTACCTTCATGCTTTCCATGGGTAAGAACCTGGAGTGGTTTAACCGACTGTTCTTTGATTATTTTCCACTTTACAATAAGTTTAGAACACCTAACTCTGTTCTCACCATTACTTCCTTTCTTCTGCCTTTGTTGGGTTTTCTAGGGCTTGCACAGTTTTTCAGTAAAGAAATTGTCTCCAAGAAAGAATTGACGAGGAGTTTGCAAATTGCCGGATTGACCACAGGTGGTTTGTATCTCTTTTTTGCGCTTCTAGGCAGCTCCGTCTTATCAATAGCAGGGCCGAACGATGCTGCTTACCAACAAGCCGGTTTGAATATGAATGCTGTTTTCCTGGACCGTAAGGCTTATTTGGAAGGTGATGCATGGCGATCCTTTCTAATAGTAGCTGGCTCCTTTGCATTGCTATGGTTCTATCTCAAGGAAAAGATCAAAGCCAACCTGGTAATTCTAGGGTTAGGGGTCATTACCTTATTGGACCTGTGGACAATTGGTCAGCGATACCTGGGGCCAGATAATTTTCAGGATGCGCAACAGGCCATTACCATACAACCAAATGCTGCAGACAATCAAATTCTGGCTGACAAAGATCTTCATTTTCGCGTATTTGAATCTTCGAATCCGAACTGGCACAAATCCAGCCGTGCATCCTATTTTCACAAGTCTCTTGGTGGTTACCACGCAGCTAAGTTGCAGAGGTATCAGGATATCATTGATCGTCATCTGCTAAAGGGCAACCAGAATGTATTCAATATGCTGAATACAAAGTACGTGATTGGCCAGGGCCCGTCAGCATCTCGAAATGCAGGTGCATACGGAAACGCCTGGTTTGTAAAAGACATCAAGATGGTTGGATCAGCGAATGAAGAAATCGATGCATTGAATAGTGTTGGAGCGGACTCAGTGGCCATTATCCATCGGGAGTTCCAAGAGTATGTAGCCGACCTCAACATCAATCAGAACGGCAATATTTCACTAACGGAATACGAACCCAACCATCTCTCCTATCAAAGCAATACCAATAGCGAACAACTGGCTGTATTCTCAGAAGTTTGGTATGGTCCTGACAAAGGATGGAACGCGTACTTAGACGGAGAAAAAGTGGAACACATCAGGGCGGATTATTTATTGAGGGCCTTGAAAGTTCCAGCAGGGCAACATAAAATCGAATTCCGCTTCGAGCCTGAAACGTTCTTATTGGGACAAAGAATATCGTTGATTTTTTCATCCATTATACTCTTTGGTGTCCTGGGCTTCATGGGATATTCCGGGTTTCTGTATTACCAAAAAGTCAAAGACTTACCACCAGTTACAAAAGCTAAAAAGCCTGCTCCAAAATCCGTCAAAAAAACGGTGGCTAAAGCATCTTCACGTAAACGACCGACCAAGAAGAAGACTAAAAAGAAATGACGACCCCGCCCAAGGTAGCTTTCATCGTCCCCTATCGGTTTGTGCCGCCGTCGAACGGCGGACACAGGGCTGCTTATGGATTTGCAGAATTTCTCAGTCGGAAAGTTTCACTAACGGTTATTTCCACCGACAACAATGAAGCTAACACTCCTTTTGAGTTAATCCCTCTCTTTAAAGATGTTCCGGCAAAATACCTACTGCCCTCAGTCGCGAGAAAAATCGTGCACATTCTAATGGATCGAGGTATTGAGCAATGCATCTTACACCAACCGTTTATTGCTTCTTGGCTCCTCGCCTACGTGAAACCTAGAGGAATAAAATTGGGGATTTACGTACAAAATATCGAATTTCAACGATTTAAAAGTTTGAATAAATGGTGGTGGCCCCTGATGCGTCTGTTTGAAAAGGAGGTTTTTAAGCGTAGTGACTTTCTTTTTTTCATCTCACCTAATGATTGGGAATCGGCTCGATTACTATTCGATATTCAGGATAAAATCTGCGCTCTGGCTAATTATGGCACCAGTCTTAAAGCTTTGCCGACGAATAGGGCAATAGTAGAGCAGCAGATACGCGACTCGCTACAACTGAAACCCGACGATAAAATTTTCTTATTTTTTGGGCCGCAGTCCTATCGCCCCAATTTGGAAGCCGTTAACATCATTGAAAGTGAGATTGCACCATACTTGAGGGCCAAGGCACCATTTAACTATAAGATACTGATCTGTGGGGGCGGACTTCCTGCAGAGCGACAAGCAATCTTTGAAAGATATGAAGACATACAATATCTCGGTTTTGTAGAAAAAATCGAGGATTATGTGGTGGCAAGCGATCTGGTTCTCAACCCCATCTTATCAGGAGGAGGTGTCAAGACAAAAATAATCGAAGCCATCGCTTTAGGGACTACCGTCATTTCTTTTAGCACCGGGGCTATCGGAATGGACCGAATTGCATCCGGAAAGAAATTGGTTATTGTCGAGGACATGGACATCCCCTCTTTTGCAAATGCCATCATCGAACAAGGAGAAAAAGCATACATCCGGACCCCAGCTTCTTTCTATGATCACTATTATTGGGGTAATACGATCCTGCCCGCAACCGCAATCCTAAATAAAGGCCAATTTTGAACTATAGTATCGTCATACCAGCCTATAACGAAGCAGACAACATTGCTCAAACCTTGCTTTCTGTATCTAATCAAAGCGTCTTGCCAACTGAACTAATTGTTGTAAATGATGGATCTACGGATCAGACAGCAGCGATCGTACAGGATTTCAGTCAAAAATACCCATGGGTCCGGCTAATCAATAATGATTCAGCATCGAAGCATCTACCTGGTGCTAAAATTGTCAGGGCCTTTTATAAAGGTTTCGAAAATCTCCGTATGGATTATGATGTCATCGTCAAACTTGACGCAGACCTAATTCTTCCGGAACACTATTTTGAAGGAGTTTTGAAGCTTTTCCGAGAGGATGCTACCGTTGGGATTGCAGGAGGAATTAACCTCGTAGAAAGAGGAGGGAATTGGGTGTACGAAAACTTTGCGGACAAAGACCACGTTAGAGGAGCTTTCAAAGCCTATCGCAGAGCTTGTTTTGAAGCCATAGGAGGTTTAAAAGAGTCCCTCGGATGGGATTCAGTTGATGAATTGTTGGCTCGCTTTCACGGTTGGCAAATAAAGACTGACCCTACGTTAATCATCAAACATGTAAGAGCTCGGGGGCAGTCCACAGGTTTTATCAAAGTCATGGTCAAAATGGGCAGAGCGATGTACCGAATGCGCTATGGTTTATTCATTACTACTACCTCGGCGTTAAAAGCCGGGCTGGTCAACCGACCTTACCTCTTAACCGGAGCAGCGGTTATCATTGGATGGATCTTTGCCCTAGTTTTTAATGACCCCTATATGGTTTCAAAACACGAAGGTCGGTTTATTCGTCAATACCGTTGGGAAAAGATGCTTTCCAAACTAAAAGTACGTCGAAGGACCCCGTAAAAACACGGGTTTTGGCTCCATATTCTGTGCTTTTCCTTCAAGATCTTTCTTGAATAGCATACCTTTTATACCTCAATAAACCGTGTAATACAACTATGAATCTAACACAAGTGAAGCCATACCTGGATTCTTGGAATAGATGCATCACCACTAATATCTCAGGACTATTTTTTGGTCTTGACAAATCAGATGGCCAGACAAAAAAGGCGGCATCATTCAAATTGGAATACTCCGAAGGATTGAAAGAAATTCTGGAAATTGCGCCTGTCAGTTTGCGTCTTTTTATGGGGTGTAACCCAGAATCAAGTCGGGAATCCATCAATGACAATCCACCGTTTGTGCCTTTTTTACAAGCCAATCGTTCAGAGAGTCAATTGGAAGAACACTACTTCAAGATGAATTGGGCTCCTGACTCGCTTTTCCTGGAACCCCAGATTAAGCCAGCAGATAGTGGTGTCAATGAAATCCCGGCAGAAATTGCCTACAGTTATTCATTGAGCTGGTTAAAAACGCCCTACAACGAATTAGCAGAAGCTTTCGAGGCCTACATAGGTTCGACCAACTCATTCGCTCGCATAAAATCCTGTAGGTTCTCTGTTGAAACGACCCAAAAAATCCTTGAGCGTATCCAAGAGCTCACCCCAAATGTGGCACTTTTTCTGCATTTGGGTAAAGGTGCACGCACGCCATCCCAACCTTTTGATTTTAGGCCGGTTATCGGCATTCGTTCTACAGTAGTGGAAAGAGGAGGCGAAGGAGACGAACACAATTTTGACGTCTCTTATCCCTGTCCGCCTCTTTGCCCGTAATACCTACCTAAATAATCAATTGGTTTATTTATGGTGCTGGAGTATGACTTTTCTAAATCACCAAGAAACTTTTGTCATACTCTGGCACTTTTTTTATTTTACGATTGTGTACTACTTGGGCTTGAAGAAAGCGTAACAATATTCTCGCCACTACTAGTCTTTGGCGGGGCTCCCATTGCGGATTTCTTTTGAAACATTTCTTGATAATCGTAAATAGCTGAAGAAATGGATCTAATGGCAACCGCAAGGATTTTTGCAAGGATTTCGACCTGGTTTGTACTCATTCCGACCTTTATTTTTCTTTTTAGATTCTTTCGACTTAATCGGGAACAGAAGATTCTGGGTATATTGATTGTAATCTCCGCTTTTACGGAGTTAGTTTCGTTTTCAATTGCCATGAGAGAGTCTGGCAATTTATATCTGCTACATATCTATACGATTATACAGTTTACCTTATTAACACTCATTTACCGGTCTACTCTTAGAAAACTTTTTCTACCGATTTTTTCCTCTGCGATTATCGTGTTGTTTGTTTGTGTTGCGATTCTTGCAGCAGCATACATTGACGGAGTTACTTTCTTTAATTCCGTAGCAAGGGTTGTGGAAAGCCTTTTGGTACTCACTTATGTTCTGGGATTTTTTGTACTGACTCTGAGAGAATTAAGAGTCCGTTATTTGGAAAAGGAGCCATTATTTTGGATCAGCACAGCATTATTGATATATTTTTCGGGAAACCTTTTTATTTTTATCCTGTACAATTATTCATTAAGGCACGATATTTCTGCTTTGGTTTGGGGTATTATTATTCATTCTGTTCTGGCTGTAATGAAAAACATACTCTATTGCATCGCTTTATGGGTTCAGAACAACACCAATAAATGAGTATAACAATTTTATTGTTTGCGGGAGTGATCGGGATGTTACTCTTATCTGTCTCAGTCATTGTATTTTACTTAATCTATACCCGCCGACTGTTAGCTCAACAACAGCAAATAAGCCAGTTGGAAACTGATTATCAAAGAGAACTGTTAAACTCTACGCTGGAGGCGCAAGAGTCCGAACGGAGGAGAATCGCACACGATCTTCACGATAGCGTGGGGAGTTTATTATCTGCCACCAAATTATTTGTGGGCCAACTCAAGCAGGAAACGCCTGAAACTGAGTACCGCGACTTGAAAGAAGAAACCAAGGTTATCATTGATGAAACCATCAGGAATATAAGGAATATCACCAGAAATCTCCTGCCCACCAGTCTTGAAAAATTTGGATTGATCCCAGCCATTAGAGGAATCATCAAAAGGATCAATGATTTGGGAACCATCGAAGTTTCTTTTAAATACGATCGGGAACGGCGTTTTTCCCCTCCTATCGAAACGGCGATTTTCCGCGTTTTGCAAGAATTGATGAACAACTCATTAACGCATTCCGGTTGCTCACACATCCACATTGACCTCTCTAATGATGAGCAGTTTTTGTTGGTTCAATATGCCGACGACGGAAAAGGCTTTCACCCCCATCAGTTTTTGGAACAAAGTGCTCCCGCACATGGCCTCGGCCTAAAAAGCATTCAAAGCAGGATCAACGCCATCCACGGTGTTGTACATTTTCACTCAGCACCAAATGCGGGGATGGCCGTAAGAATCCAGGTAAATCTTTAGTATGCCGCCTATCAAATTAGCTATTGCCGACGATCATGTCCTATTCCTAAAAGGGCTAAAGCTCCTAATCAAATCCTTCCTAAACGTCCAATTGGTTATCGAAGTAAAGAATGGATATGATTTGATGGATGCCATTGCCCAGCAACAACCTGACGTAATACTTCTGGATTATAAAATGCCGGCAATGGACGGTGCAGAGGCGATTCGGCGGATCAGACAATTGTATCCCGATATTAAGATTATTATACTCACCATGTATGACGATCCCAATCTCATCAACCAAATGGTAGATGCCGGAGCAAACGGTTACCTCTTGAAAGATACAGATCCGGAGATTGTCGAAGAAGCCATTAAGACCGTAGTTAAAACTGATTTTTATTTCACAGAAATGGTCGAGAAGGCGCTGCTACATATCAATCAACCAAGTAACGAAAGCCGCAAGCATTCCCCATCTGAATTTAAGGATCTGACCGATCGAGAAAGAGAGATTCTGACCTTGATCTGTGAAGAAAAAACGAGCCAGGAAATTGCTGATGAATTAGGAATTAGTAAACGAACGGTAGAATGGCACCGAAAAAACCTCATCGAGAAAGTGGGTGTAAAATCTACAGCAGGCCTGGTAATTAAAGCCATCAAACACGATATTTTCAAACTCTGAATAGCCAAAGACCTTTTCCCTTAGTTGACTAGTCCAATAGTTTTTTATAATTTGTAAAAACTCTTAGTCGATCTAAATTACAAATCTTTCCCAGTCGAACTAGCTCCCAGTCTATTTCAACCCAGGATCTTCATCATAAGAAAGCAGTCAAACCTGTCTCTATTTCGCACCCCGGTTACATCCGAAATTATTTTTTCACTATTAAACCGATAACGTATGAGTTCCAATGCAAGTATGGTGCTGAAACCTCTCTTAACCGAAAACGGGAGGGATCATGTCAATGCCTTTGATAAGCCACAAAAACTTTCGAAAGAATCGGCCAAAGCCTGGTACCGACAATGGCAAACGTGCCTCCAGAAGAATGTACCAGAATTATTTTACGGATACAACTCACTTAGAAGTCAATCCGAAAGAGTGGCATCCTACAAATTAACATTTCAAAGTGGGATGAAAGATCTTCTAAATTCGTCGCCGGAAAACTTAACAATTTACATGGGATGTAATCCACTGCTATCGAGTAATGATCTAGAAACCCGAAATCAGCCTTTGTTCGCGCCGATCATTGCATTAAGTGAGGTTTCTGAACAACCTGATTTCAATTCACTTAGATTACAATGGACGCCGGTAGTTCCATTCCTCAACCAATCGCCATATACAGTGCTAAGCGGTCAAAATGAAATACCTCCGGAAATTGCCTATTCCTACATTCGGAACTGGTTAAAAACACCACAAGAGTCTCTGGCGGATCTATTTGAGACCTTTATTGAACAGATGAATGTAGTAACCCGGGTCAAATCACATAAATTCTCGAAAGAAACGACGGAGAGTATATTTGACAAAATCCGCACTTTTTTTCCCGATGTAGAGTTGTACATCCACCTGGGCACTGGTAAAAGCACGCCCTCACATCCATTTGAGTTTCGGCCTGTGGTTGGGGTTAGGCCAACTGCCAGACAGCGCGAGCTCCAGGGGGTAGAATATATGTTTGACGTTACCTATACCTGCCCTCCATTTTGCGGTTGGTAGTCTAGGCAACTATTAATATTAGAATTACTCTCGATGGCCGGGCTGCCAACCGACGATTTATCATTGGAAGGCTCGGCCTGTTTCCTTTTCATTCATTGAGATCCCAATTGTACTCCAAATAGGTCACCTTGGCATCGGAGTTGATTTTAACCTTTGAATACTTATTGAGATAATCGATGATATTACCGAAATCCTCAGCATACCATTCAAAAATTTTTGAGATGGCCACTTCATCCGCCTTGATTTGATTGAATTTCGGATCGTTGACAAACTTTCTAGCTTGTTGTTCAAAAAAACTGTTTAGTTGGGTGCTGGTCCAGGCTCGGTTTAGAATTGGTGGACAGGACTGGGCAGCGCAATTGACTGCAAAGTGAATACGAGCATCTTTATAACGCGGTCTCAATATATCATGTTCAATGTTGTTCAAGGTGTAAGTCTTCTCCCCAAGCTTAATCCATTTTTCATCCCATGCTTTTCCTCCATATAATTCCATAATGCTACCAAGCGGATAGTTATCGACGATCAATTTAACGGTAAAGGCATTATAAGCATTGATCCAGTATGCCATTTTTTCAAAGCTTGACCAGGAGTTATGTTCCGGATTCTCCGCCAACAACTGTAAATAGGATTCGAGTTGGGATCGGTTGGCAGAAAGACCTTTATAGTTTACTTTACCTGTTGAACTGACATAATTTTTAAGCAAGTCGTTCCAGATTTCATGGGAAGGAGCTACCGGTACAATTTCAATCTCCTTTTTGCCGTCGTTTTCCTTTTCTGGTACCACGGTTGGTTCCAATTCTACCTCAACTTCCTCCAATTGGATCGAAGTTTCTTTTTCCTTCGTGCGAGTCATTTTCTCAGGAATCTTCTGGGAGGGTGATGATTTACTAGTTGTTGCTGCTTTTTCTTCATATAAAACGGGCTTAACAACAGGAGTATTTGAGGGGGAGGGCACAGACTTAGTGTCTTCTAGTGGAGGCAAAACCTTCTCCGTAGAAGGAGGTTCTTCGATGGTGGATGTTTCATTCACCCCCTTATGTTTACAGCTTATGACAAGGGTCAATAAAAAGACCCAAAATGCAAATTGAGATAATTTCATAACGAATGTTAGTTATTTCTAGGATAGTAAACTTGCTTTCGAGAGCGAAAGTTGCCTTAATATATTTCAATTGTTTTTACACGGACACTTCACCTGACGAATTTTTCCTGTCCTCCTATGGTTTAATTGTTTTCATTATCGTCCGGTTACTCTGGATCAGGAACTTTCCCGATCACCATGTTGCCATCTTATCTGATTTGACTTCGATATTAATTTAATTCCTACTTTTCCCGGTAGGTTTTGGTCACCTGATACCCGCCATTACAAGTTGGCGTAAAAAGCAATGGTCAAAAGGGTTGAGAATTTAATTCTCACTATTATTGGAACAATGGTGGCAGGCTTGATTGATTTATCAAACATCCTTCATTGAAAGTTGGATCCGCGAACGCTTTAAATCAATATCAATTACCTTTACCATTACTTCTTGCTGCAGGCTGACAACGTCATTTGGGTTTTTCACAAATTTATTGGCGAGCTGAGAAATGTGGACCAAGCCACTCTCCTTAATACCAATATCTACGAAGGCGCCAAAGTTGGTAATATTGTTAACGATCCCAGGTAAAACCATTCCGGAATGCAAATCATTGATCGTCTTTACATTTGCCGCAAATTCAAATGCCTTAGCTTTTCCACGAGGGTCTAAGCCCGGTTTTTCAAGTTCTTTAGCAATGTCCCGTAACGTTGGCATTCCCGTACCTTCCACTACGTATTTTTCGAGGCGGATCTGCTTTCGGAGTTCACTTTTTTGGATCAGGTCCGGAACGGAACATTGCAGATCTTGCGCCATTTTTTTGACGATGTGATAACTTTCTGGATGAACTGCCGTCATATCTAGTGGATTCCCTCCTCCTCGAATTCGCAGGAACCCTGCTGCCTGTTCAAAGGCTTTCTCCCCCATCCGCGGTACTTTCTTCAACTGTGCACGAGACTTAAACGCTCCGTTCTCCTGTCGATAATTCACGATATTTTGGGCCAAGACTGGTCCAAGGCCCGAAACATAAGTCAAGAGGTGTTTGCTAGCCGTATTGAGATTGACCCCCACAGCGTTTACGCAACTTTCCACCACCTGATCCAGACTTTCTTTTAATTGGGACTGATTCACATCATGCTGATACTGCCCTACTCCGATCGATTTGGCATCAATTTTAACCAGCTCCGCCAAGGGGTCCATCAAGCGACGCCCAATCGAAACGGCACCGCGAACGGTTACATCATGGTCCGGAAATTCTTCCCGGGCGATTTCCGAGGCGGAATAAATGGAGGCTCCACTTTCGTTGACCATGAAGACCTCGACCGGATGATCGAATTGGATCTTTTTGCACAAAGTCATGGTCTCCCGGCCTGCAGTCCCATTGCCTACTGCGATGGATTCTACTTGGTACTTATCTACCCAAGTTCTGATAGCAGCTTCAGACTCATAGGTTTTCGACTGCGGTGGATGCGGGTAAATAGCTCCATGATAAAGTAAATCTCCATTTGCATCCAAACATACTACTTTGCACCCAGTGCGATATCCCGGATCGATGCCCATCACATTTTTCTGACCAAGCGGCGGCGCGAGCAACAATTGTCGAAGGTTTTGGACAAAAACATCAATGGCTTCAGCATCAGCTCTTTCTTTCGCAGCATTCCTGAACTCGGTCTCAATCGACGGAGATAACAATCGTTTATAGCTATCTACCATCGCTGTATTAACCTGGTCGGTTGCCGCTCCATGTCCTCTCAAGAACAGTCGCTCCAACTGATAAAGAGCCTCGTCTTCCTCCGGAGCGATGCGAGCCCGTAAAAACCCTTCTTCCTCTCCGCGCCGAATGGCCAAGATTCGATGTGAGGGACATTTTTTCAGGGGCTCTTCAAAATCGAAATAGTCTTTGTACTTCGCACCTTCTTCCTCCTTGCCCCTAGCCACCTTAGACTTAATCACCGCACTTCTTCGAAAAACAGCACGCACCTTATTACGGGCTTTTTCATCCTCGCTGATCCATTCCGCAATAATGTCTCTTGCACCTTGCAGTGCCTCCTCAGTCGAAGCCACTTCTTCATTAAGGAATTTGGCAGCCATTTGCTCAATATCATTCGAACGTTGCAGGTAAATGGCTTGTGCCAATGGTTCTAACCCTTTTGATCTGGCCACCCCTGCCTTGGTTTTGCGTTTACGCTTATAAGGAAGGTAAATGTCTTCCAATTCAACGGTGTCATAACAGTTATTAATCCTGAACTTTAATTCTTCGGTTAATTTGCCCTGCTCCTCGATCGATTTGAGAATGGTGGTTTTGCGGCTAGCCAGTTCTTGTAATTTCTTATGTTCCTTATTGACCTCGGCTACCTGCACTTCGTCCAATGAACCCGTCACTTCCTTGCGATACCTGGAAATGAAGGGAATTGTCGCTCCCCCAAGCAGCAGTTCTACGGTTTTTTCTACCTGTCTCTGAGGAATAGAAAGGTTCTTAGAAATAATTTGTAGGTGTTGAGATGGGATTGTTGTATCAGTCATAAGATTTTTTTTCAACTTCAGTCTTCACGGTCAGGCCGCGAGTGCAAATTTACTAATTTCAATTTTCAGAAATAGGAACTTTAAACATCTTCACAAAAAATAGCCTGCTATGAAAAAGCGCTGCGTAAATACTATTGCTACGACATTGCTACTCATTACTTTTCTTTGTTGCGAGGGCCCCACCAGCTCTTCTGATCCAGCACACACTGAAACCTTCCCAACCGAAAAAACATCTACACCTGCCGTCCCAGAACCCCAATTCACCCTTACAAAAGACCAAACACACAATCGATTTAGTAAGACCATTCCCCCCGTAATAACCGTTCCATCGGGATCGATCATAGAAGTATTTACCGAAGATGCCAGTGATGAACAGTTCAATGCAGAATCGGACGTAAGTGCCCTCACTACACTCAGTTTTGACCCCATACACCCGTTAACCGGTCCCGTCTTCGTAGAAGGAGCGGAACCCGGAGATGTACTCAAAGTCAAACTTCACAAGATCGAGTTAATGGATTGGGGTTGGACAGCAATCGCACCTGGATTTGGTTTTCTGGCCGACGAATTCAAAGAACCTTACTTGAAGACATTCCGCCTGAACAAGGATATGGAATCCGTTCCCTTTAACGAGAAAATCAAGATTCCGCTTAACCCCTTTCCAGGGGTTATGGGAGTAGCTCCTGATACCGAGGAACTGCTGTCCACCATTCCTCCGCGTGCCAACGGAGGCAACATGGACGATCCCCATATCACGGAAGGAACCACCGTCTATTTTCCAGTTTTGGTCGAAGGGGCTTTGTTTTCAATTGGAGATGCACATGCCGCACAGGGGCTCGGCGAAGTATGTGGAACCGCCATAGAAGCCCCAATGCGCATCATATATGAAATAGAAGTGCTAAAAGGTGGTAGATCAATTCGAGAACCAGAATATGAAACTGATGACTACTACGCCGTCACAGCCTTTGCAAAAACCATTGACGCCGCCGCTAGAAAAGCGGTTCGCTACATGGTTGATTATTTAGTAAGCGAACATCAACTTTCTCGAAACGATGCGTATGCCCTTTGTTCTTTGGCCGGCGATCTGAAAATTGCCGAAGTTGTCGACGTTCCAAATATGTTGGTGGCTATGCATATCTCCAAGGAAGTTTTGGGAATTTAACAGATCATAACTATAAAGATGCCATTATGAAAACCCTACAATTACGGAATACCTTCATTTTGATCCTCGTATTCTCCGCCTGTACAGAACAACCGGCAGATACAACGGTCATCACACAGGAACTACGATCCGGATATGATGCGGACCTGGCGAAAAGTCTCGGGGCCGACCCTTATGGCATGCGCCAATATGTTATGGCCTTCCTCAAAAAAGGACCGAATCGGGACCGGGATTCAACAGAGGCGGCGCAGTTGCAGATCGCTCATCTAGAAAATATTGGACGTTTGGCTCGCGAGGGCAAACTTTCGTTAGCCGGGCCATTCCTGGATGAAGGGGACGTTAGAGGAATTTATATTTTTAATGTTGCGGATACGGCTGAGGCTCGAAAACTGACAGAGACGGATCCTGCCATTCAAGCGGGAAGTTTAATTATGGAGTTGCGCCCCTGGTACGGGTCGGCCGCACTTCAACAAGTAAATGACCTGCAAAAGCGAATCCAAAAGGAGGGATTGACGGATTAATGGAGAGACTATTCGCCTTCCCAAGGAACAACAGAGGTTGGAGCTGATACTTGCTGAAATAGTACCCCTCCATCTCTTAGGTCTACATATCTAGCATCCAGTCTTCCGGTTCGTCGAAGATCAATCCATCTGTGTCCACCCTCCGCCCAGAGCGAATATCTGCGTTGAAAAAGTATTTCTTCCAAAAGTTCATCGGGGGAACGTCCTCCTTCATAATTGCCAAGTCCCCAGGTATTTCTAATAATATTGATGGCATCTACAGCACCTTGCAGCTCATTGGTCCGTAGTTGGACCTCCGCATAAATCAGGATCAATTCTTCATTGCGGATAAAGGGAATTGCAGCCACTTCACTTGGCCACCGCTGGTCTTGAAACTCTCCTTGAAATGTATTTCCATCAGCATCCTGGAAACCCGATATTTGAAGAGGATGATCTATTCTCCGAATCACTTTTTTTAAACGTTTGTCATTGGGTAAAGCCTCTTCTATCCAGGCTGGATGACAAATCAACAACTCTTGCGCTGCCTGATCGAAGTCGAAGTACAATGGATTGGGAAGATCTGGTTCTGTTCCATAAACATGAGCTGGCCCCATGTTCATTTTTGAAGCTGAAGCAGTCGCTATCTGTAGATCGAGAAAGGATGCATTCAAAGCCTCTTGGGCTACTTGCCAATCTTCAGCATACAAGGCCAGTCGAGCAGCAATTGCACGATTGACTTTGCTAAAACTCTCGGGGGTATCAAAGTTATCAAATCCGATTGTCAATGAAAATACAAACCCTTCTCCGGCTTCCTGCAGATCCTCGTATCCTTCATTCAAAATATCACGAATCCCTTCCAAAGCTAACAATCGAGGAAGAACTGGGCCTAAGTTTTCGGGATCACTTACATCAACGCGAATGCCGTTGTCCCATTGTTGTAA
>JANQRV010000113.1 GCA_028284395.1 Saprospiraceae bacterium | reverse complement strand
GGATAGGCATTGCCCGGCCAATTGACCTGTGGCCCATTATCGGAAGTGAATAGAATCAACGTATTTTCTCTTTGTCCCGTTTCTTCCAAGGTTTTGATGACTTTGCCAATGGCCTCATCAATGTGGTAAACGGCGGCTAGCAATAGCCTTTTTTCAGGGTCTGGTTCGGATTGTATCTTGCCCGCAGGGTCGTTAAACCATTTGATTTCGCTTTCATTCAGCCATCGGGTTGAATCACTTGGATCGAGTTGTGTTGGACGGTCTGTAAACTTGCCTCGCTCGTCGAGGGGCGTATGGGGAGCATGGAAGGCCAGGTACATAAAATAAGGTTGTTTATGTTCCCGCCGAATAAATCTGGTGGCTTCATCGGCTACCAAATCCGTTGCGTGGATGCCATTTTCGTGTCCTGGTATTGTTTCGTGATTGCGGTGCCAGGCTATTTCGAATGCTCCGGTTCGGTACCGGTGGTCGTACATACCTACCGCTCCTGCGAGAGAACCATAACTCTCATCAAATCCGTAGTGGTTAGGGCCGTATTCGGGATGGGATCCCATGTGCCATTTACCGCAAAGAAAAGTGTGATACCCCGCACTTTTGAACATGGTAGCGAGGGTCGGAATTCCCTTGCGAAAGACGGGTTGGTTATTTGCCTGTAAAGCGTTGGTGCCGAATCGTCCGGGGAATCTACCCGTAAAGATCGCAACGCGGGTGGGCGTGCACTGCGGCATGGTATAGTGATTTACCAATAAGGCCCCCTCTGTCGCCAGGCCATCCAAGTTTGGCGTATGTACCTTGGGATTGTTGTATCCGATGTCTCCCCACCCCTGATCGTCGGTAATGATGATGATGACATTTGGTTTATTCTGTATCGGAGTGTTCTTCAATTGGCCCCCTCCGGTCAGTACCTGTAACATTAAAATGAGAAACAATAAGTGTAGATTCATAAGCGAGGTAATAAAGGCGGGGAAACACAAATTTAGTCTCCCCGCATAACATGGTTTTGAATACCAAATCAAAAATGATATGGCGAAACTTTCAAGTCAAACCTTTGCAACGAGTGCGACCCATGAACTGGGCCTAATATCCTGCGTTCTGAGTTAGCTGAGCTTCTTTATTGGCATCGATTTCAACCTGAGGAATGGGCAGGAGCCGATTAAAATCCTGAATGGTTGGTCCTGAAACCGGATTGTGCAACCGAGTTCGTTCTACCAATTTGCTCAACCTGCTTAAGGTCACCCGGCGGTACTCTTCCCCCAGAAGCTCGCGGGCTCTTTCGTCCAGGATATAATCAATGTCAACAGCAGAGGGATCCACTGGGCTTGCCTGTGCTCTGCCCCGAACCACATTGATATCGGCGGCAGCGCTCACTTGATCCCCTTTTCCGAGATGAGCTTCCGCTCTCAACAGGTAAGCCCCCGCTACTCTGAATACGTACCAGTCATTATAAATTCGGCCTCCAGTATCGTACCCTTGGGGGTGACCATGCGGATGGGTGAATTTTTTGTAATAGGGAAACATGAAACGAACATAATTGGCTTCGGTAGGTTCAATGGGCTCTCCAAAGTGGGCGGATTCGGGGTTGTTGATCAAGAATACCCTTTGAACGTTGTGTTCAGAGTTTCTGATATCGTTATCGAAATCATCCCACATTCCCGTTTCTACCCAAGGGGTGATCCTGATGAACACCACTGGCCTTCCCAGGCGATCATCCTTTAAGATGGCTTGTTTGTTGTCTGGCGTTTTCAATCTTTCCAAAAAGGGACCCCAAGCTCGTTCGGTAGCCAGTTGGGCACCGCCATCTACATCAAATTCAAATTGCCAGGCAAAGATGTTCTCTTTATTGCCGGAGGAACGATCCTGGTTGCCCAGTCTGAACAAGTCCCAGTAGACATCACCGGGTTTATCCGTCATGGTCCCGAACCGCTCGTACATCAGGTCGTATTGCGGGTCGTTCAGAATGCGATTGGCCGCTTCAATGGCGCGGTCCCATTGTTTGGTGGCAATGTAGGTCTCCGCCAAAAGGTAATCAGCAGCAGCCTTGGATAATCGGGCGCCGGTAGGATTTTCCTGAGGAAGATGCTGAGATGCGAATTCAAGATCCTCCAGTATGAAATTGATCACATCGGTCTGGGGATCTCTCACAAAGTCAAGTTTAGGCGCCGTCAGTTCTTCCCGGATGATCGGAACATCTCCGTAGAACCATACCAGCAACCGGTAGGCATAGGCTCTGAAAAACCTTGCCTGTGCCACGATCTCATTTTTTTCAGCTTCCGGCAAATCCACGTTTTCTCCGGCAACTCTTGTGATCAGCACATTGGCATCCTTAATGATGGAATAAGACTTTCTCCAAAAGTTGCGGGCCGTCGTATTGAAGCTGTTAACGATGGTATAATCAGTAATAAAATTCTTATTGTCGATGTGGAATCCGATATCGGCTCCCTGACCGAATAACACCTCCCATTCCTTTTCGTGAAGGCCCTCGTTTCTGGCCTGGTATCCTCGCGCGTTGGCGTAGAGGGCTGTTAATCCTGCTTCAAAACCAGCCTGGTCGACAAAAGTATTGTCCGGAGAAAGAAAATCTCTTGGGATTTCGGTCAGGTAATCGTCGTCGCATGACGGCAGGATGAGGATCAACATTAAAGAAAGTAGAGAGAGCCCGATCGTTATTTTATTTGGATGTTTCATTTTATTGCGATTTAAGTTAGAAAGTGAGATCAAGTCCCATGGTAACGGTTCTCAACATAGGGCCGTCGGTGATAACGGTGGCATTTTCCGGATCGTAGCCCGTCCAATTCGTAATGGTATATAGGTTTTTACCGCTGGCAAATACGCGTAGCTCGCCTAGTCCCCACTTTTCCAGTAGATTTTGGTCGAATGAATAGGACAGTATGACGTCCTGTATCCTGATAAAACTGCGATCTTCCAGAAACGGGTGACTTCTCGGCGGCTGATAGTTGATTCGTGCTGCCGTATTCGAAGGGTTGGTCGGCGTCCAGTAGTCCATAAAGGGAAAACTAAATCGTTCCGTCCAGCTGGCAAACCGGGCGTTCGGATTATGCCCATGGATGTTATTGCCCATATAATAGTTGTCCTTACCACCTCCCTGAATGGAATTGATCAACACAAATAAGGAGAGATTCTTGTATTTAAAAGTATTGGAAATACTGAACTGGTAATTTGGTCGATCGTTCCCCAGGATATATCGGTCGGCGGCAGTCAATGCTCCGTCTCCGTCATGGTCGACAATGCGGAAGTCACCGGGCTCATAACCGGGAGGCAGTTCTTCATTCAATTGGTGGATGCCGTTGGTACCGTAGCCGAAGAAAACGCCCAGGGGCTCGCCAATGAACCAACTGTTGGCAATGTCATCGTCTTCGATCCCATCACCGTCGTCATCGACACCGAAAAGATTGTCGATCCGGTTTCTGCTTAAGTCAAAGACAACTCCTACGTCCCATCTGAAGTTTGTGCTGTTCACGACTACCGAATTAAGTGCGATTTCAACACCGTGATTGTGTACTTTACCAATGTTGGTGAAAACAGAATTAAATCCCGTAAGGCCCGGAATACTCCTTTCCAATAACAGATCTTCGGTATCCGAAGTGTAAACGTCAATGCTACCGAATAATTTTCTTTTGAAAAGGTCGAAATCAAGTCCGAAATTCAAGACTTTGGTCGTTTCCCATCCCAGTGTATTGTTGGCAATTGAATTTACATAAGCTCCATTGGAAGTACCACCCCCATCGCCAAATACGTAATTGCGGGAAGCCAGCCGCGCCAATGTCTGGTACCGGCCAATGGCCTGATTGCCATTTTCGCCATAGGAAAAGCGAAGTTTCAACCAGTCCATCCAGGGAACATCTTTCAGGAAAGCTTCATTGGACAATACCCAGGAAACGGCCCCCGAATAAAAGGTGGCATATTTGTTGCCTTCGGCAAATCCGGAGAAGCCATCTCTTCTGATGGTTCCGGTAAGAGAATATTTGTTGTTATAGGTATAGTTTAAACGGCCCATTAGGGCATTCTGATTCTGTTCGCTAAAGCCGCTTCTGACCGAGGGAACGCCCCCTAATTCGAGGCTGTTAAAACCGAGCGTCTGACTGAAGTAATTGGAGGCTTGTGCCCTGGTGTCTTCTTCCGATTGATATTCTCTACTAACCAAAAAGGTCGCTCCAATGGAATGTACATCATTGAATGTCCGGTTGTAATTGATGATGTTGTCAAATAACCAGGTATTGAAATCCGTGATGGTTTTTGAAGCATCTCCATTGGACGTTATGGCCAGGGTATTGTCGTTGAACACATTTCTCCTGTTGGCCCGATAATTACGCGAATAATTCATGGTCCATCTCAATCCCTTGATGAATGGTACCCTTACCTCGGTCGAAATGATTCCTCTGAGATCGATTCGCTGATCGAAATCGTCGATCTCCAGGTTGAGTAGGGGGTGTCTGAAGAAAGGGTCTTCCATTGGGAAATACTCCAGTACTTCTCCTTCTGCTCCATCTTCATACCAATTGCTGTATGGACTTAATGCATAGGTCAGCGGTACGGCAGCGCCGGAATAGTCCAGGTGAGCAAAAGAAGTTCTTAAAGTAACTGTAAACCAGTCTGTGATGTCGTTGGAAAAGTTAGCCAGGGCCGATATTCGTTGAAAGTTATCATTTTCGATGATCCCCTCCTGATCGAATATCGAACCGGACAGATAATAGCTCGTCCTGTCGGTTTTTCCCGATACACTGGCAGTGAATTCTTGTGTAGTGGATTGTTGTACCAGTCGGTCATACCAGTCAATTGTATTTCCCGCCGCCAGATTGTTGGCTTCAGTAATCGTCAGGTAGTCGGCAATATTGGCCGGGTTTGCCTCCTGACCGGTTGCAATCCGAAAGTCCAGTATTTTCTGTTGATATTGTTCTCCATTTAGAACGGGAATGAGCTTAACCGGGTCGGAAACACCATAACTACCGTTGAATCTAAACTGTGGTTTTTCAGAGGTCCCTTTTTTAGTCGTAATTAAAACCACTCCATTGGCCGAACGGGAACCATATACGGCTGCAGCGCTGGCATCTTTTAGGATATCGACCGATTCAATATCATTGACATTGATGTTATTCAGGGAACCCTGGTAAATGACACCGTCGATGACGATTAGCGGTGCATTGCCAGCCGATATCGAGTTGGTACCGCGAATTCTGAAACTAGGCTCTTCTCCCGGCCGGTCCGGAGTACCTACGGTGACTCCTGCAACATTCCCTTTGATTAACTGGAGAATATTCGTGTTCGGCAAATCAGATTGCTTTGCGGGATCCACCCTTACCAGGCTACCGGTGACGTCCGTTTTTCTTTGAGTTCCATAACCGATTACCACCACCTCGTCTAATTCGGAAATGGACTCGTCCAGGGTTATTTGTAAAGTGGATCGGCCTTCGACCGGCACCTCCAAGGTAATATATCCGGTATAGGATACGACCAAGACCTCATCCCCTTCGGAGAGCTCCAATGAAAAACTGCCGTCGAAGTCGGTAGTCGTACCGGTCGTGGTGCCTTTTACCAGGACCGTAGCCCCGATCAACGGCTCCCCGGCCTGATCGGTAACGGTGCCGGTAACTGAAACCTCCGGTTTTAGCCGAACAGCAGTATTCGCAATAGACTGTACTTTATCGATCCGATCCTTCTTTTCGATCTGCAGGCTCATTTTGCCCTTTTCCTCCAATTTTTTTATTTGCATTATTTTTCGCTCCAGCTGCTTGGCCCGCTTCTTTCCCTTTTTTGTAGCCTGATAGATTACATAGTATTTGCTGCTGATGGCTTTGTATTGCAGTCCCACGCTCTTGAGCAACCGATCGACGGCTTCACCAAGGCCCTCTCCTTTTCGAAAGTGAAAGTCTGCCTGAACCGCTCGCAAGAGTTTGGTTTCGTAGGAGAAGAACACCTCGTACTCCTCACTGATCTCTTCCAAAATGTCCAGCAATGGCCGGGGTTGACTTACATCGGAAAGGTGATTTCTTGCCGAGACTTTTGACCCCAACGCAACCAGAAAGAGTAAGAATAGGCGGATGCCTAGGGATGGTTGGTTAAATTTCATAATTTTACTTTTTAATTATACAATGAAGTGGCCGGGTAAGGACCGTCAGCGGTTCTCCCGGTTATTTACTTTATCAGCCACTGTTTACCGGCTTTTTCGATTTCCAAGCCCATTGCCACCAACATGCTGTAGCCCATTTCCGGATTGTCAACGGGCAGAAATACCGTGAATTGCCGCTCCAAATACTCCGCATTCTCTACTACGACCTGTACGTCGTAAATCTCATGGATCTTCTGAATGATGTCTTTCAACAATGCGTCTTCCATGATGGCCGTGCCGTCTTTCCAGGATGTCGGGGCTTCTTTTTCGATTTGTTTTTTCAGCGGTAAACCCGACGACCTGGAGTAGGTCACGAGCTCGCCCGGTTCCATCAAGATACCTTCCGTTTTCTCTTTGAAGTCCAAGCCCACCTTACCCTCCGCCAGGAAAACTTCGGTAGAGGCTTCCCGGGCATTGACGTTAAAGACGGTACCAAGTACTTCTACCGTCAGATCATTAGTAATCACTTGAAATTTGCGACCGGTGCGCTGGTCTTTTTGCACTTCGAAATATGCTTCTCCATTCAACCAAACCTGGCGGGTTTTGCCTTTTTTCCAAGTTTTATGGAAGCGAAGGGAAGAATTCGCATTCAACTTCACCGTGGAATGGTCCGGTAATTCGAAAGTTTTTTGCTCCGCGAAGGTAGTTTGAACCACAATCGGTTTTTCCGTACCTGACCAAAACCAAAAAAAGAACCCAACCAGCAACAGAGCTGCGGCCGCACCGGAATATCGGATCAAACTTCTGCGGCGAATCCGAATACTGGTTTGATTTCTCCTTATTTTGGAGTTTGTCGTTTCCACACTTACCGATTCTTGTCTTTCCACTCTTGCCAACAGCTGACGCATCATCTCCGAAGCCATTGGCTCTTCTATTTCCGGGTAGGATTTCAGCTCCTGCCACAGTTTTGCCATCACATCGGAATAATCTTCGTCCGGGGCCTCCGTAAGCAAATTCAACAAGGTTTCCAATTCCTCTCGGGAACAGTTTCCTTTGTATAGTTTTGCGATCAGTTTTTTTTTGTCGGTCATAAGATCTTTTATGCTTAGAGAATTTGGGTTAACGCCCTTTACCATGTATTCCGCTAAAATTTTGCGAAAGTGCCATTCGGGAACTGACTTTTTTGAAAAAAATGGCTGATTTGTATTAATTCAGAATTTTATTCTACCTTTATTATCATACACTCCTTGGAAGTTTTGCTGGGAGTTCTTAACGTTGACTTTTGCTTAGCATTAGAAAACTTCTATGAACCCACAAGAAAAATATCATCTCATCCATCTATCAAAGGGCAATAAGGAAAGTCTCGCTTTTCTTCATCGAAAGTACCGGGCTAAAATATTCCACTATTGTTTGCAATTCGTTCGCAATCGTGAAGTAGCGCAGGAAATTACCCTGGATGTGTTTTTAAAACTATGGGAGAAGCGGTCCATCATCAAAACAGATCGTTCCGTTGATCATTTTCTATTTAAGATCACCAAAGATTTCTCCATCAGCTACCTGAGGAAGATCTCCAAGCACGCTCACCTCCGCAAGCAATATGTGGAGAATTACTTCCAGAGTTTGGGTAATTCTGTTGAAGAGCAACTCTTGATGAAAGAAGATCTACAGATTGCCAAGCAAGCCATCGATAGCCTGCCTCCCAGGTGTCGGCAAGTATTCCAATTGCGGTATTCTGAAGACCTATCCCTGATGCAAATTGCCGAAGAATTGAACATCTCCATCAATACGGTGAAAAAACAACTAAGAAAGGGAACAAATCTGGTGAAGAGCTATTTGAAAGCGAATGCTGACCTGGTATTTTTTCTTATTCTAGGTAATCTGATCTAATTCCATTTTTAGCTACGGCATATTGTTGGTATATCCGGCTTTTTCCCAAATCAAAAGATATGACTTCGACATTTGGCGTTACGATTTCGCCATACAACTCTTGCCGCTCCACGGACATACCCTAGCAAGTCAAGTAGGAAATCACTCCCGCCCAAGCGCCTTAACCGGATTGTCCGTAGCAGCCCGAAGGGTTTGAAAACCAACCGTCAAAAGGGTAATGAAAATGGAAAGCAAACCGGATAGGGCAAAAACTCGCCAACCGATATCAATTCGATATTCAAAATCCTGCAACCATTTTTGCATCACGTACCAGGAGACGGGACCGGCGATAAGGATTGCAAGGGAGACTAAGACAAGAAAACGTTGGGTCAACAAACGGAAGATGCTATTGACAGATGCGCCTAATATTTTTCGGATACCGATCTCCTTTCGACGTTGCTCAGTGGTAAACGATGACAATGCATACAGGCCAAGGCAAGCTACAATGACGGCTAGTATGGCAAAGTTTCTAACAATGTGCTTAGTGGTCTGGACGTCTTCATACATCGCCGCAAAACTTTCATCGAGGAAGCTGTAACGCAGGGATTGGTGCGGGGCAAAGTTTTTCCAAATCCCAGTGGCATGCTGGATAAAGCCGGCCATGTCTTGGCTATTTACTTTAACGGACATGAGCGCCGATTCATTCCCGATAATCAATCCCAATCCGACGATCTCTTCCTTCATCGACTCGAAATGAAAATCATCGACTACCCCGATTATTTGTTTTACATCCTCGTGATTGGCAACTCTCTGGCCGACGGCATCGATGAGGCCCAACTCTTTTGCCAGGGTTTGATTAATGATCATGGCCTGGGAATCGGTGGGTAGGTCGACGTTAAAATCCCGTCCGGCCACTATGTTGAGGCCTAAGGCTTTAACGTAATCATGATCTACCTTCCAGATCTGAGCGGAAACGGATCCGCCTTCTTCTTTCCCACCTTCTTTCCAAATCTGGTTGTAATTTCTAATCGTTCCCCTAACGGGTAGCGAACCGCTAACGGTTGCAGCCGATACCTCCGGTAAGGTAAGCAACTCTTTTTTGAAAGTTCCAATCTTGTCTCCCAGGGTATGAGTGCTATTCAAAATGACCACCTGTTCTTTCTCAAATCCCAATTTTTTATTGAATATGTAGCCCATTTGCTCATGGACAATATAGGTGCCTATGATCAGCGCGATCGAGATGGTAAACTGAACGACAACGAGCGCGCTTTGAATATTTGTGGTATTGCTGATGCGGTTGGTTTGGTCTTTGAGTGCCTGAATGGGTTGGAAAGCAGATAAGTAGAAAGCAGGATACAAGCCGGCAATAACCCCCATCAGTAGAGACGCTCCTAGTAGCACCAACCAAAGCTGTGGGTGGGTCCACGGAAAAGCCAGTGCTTTTCCACTCAATTGATTGAAATACGGCAGCAGCATTCCGGCAATAAGAACGCCAATTAGAAAGGAAAGCATGCTGTAGACAACCGATTCAGTTAAAAACTGCTGGACCAGTTGACGCTTATAAGAACCCACCACCTTCCTCAAGCCCACTTCCTTGGCACGAATGGCGGATTTGGCAGTGGATAAATTAATGAAGTTGATGCAGGCAATGATGAGGATGAATACGGCAATGGTACCGAAAAGCCACACTATGCGGATGTCTCCGTGGGTCAAATCATCGTCAATGTCGGCGGAATGAAGATGAATATCCCGAATTGGTTGCAACTCGAAACTCACTTTGGTCAAGATCTCATCAGCTTCCGCAATCCCATACTTCTTCATATTGGGTACCCTATATTTATGGCTGATCTCCATCAGTTTTTGCTCCAGTTCCTTCACATTTGTATCCGGATGCAACCGGACGTACGTAGGGTAGTTGGTCGCAGCCCAAAACCGCTGCTCTCCGGGCCAAAATTCCACTTCGCTGAGCGTGATCAGAAAATTGTAGCGAATGTGGGAATTAGTTGGGAAATCGGCCATTATGCCGCTTATTTTAAACGCTTCTCCCTGTTTGTTATCCAGGATCACGGTCTGCCCAATCGCATCTTCCTCTGGGAAATACTTGTCGGCCATGCTTTGTGAAATC
>JANQRV010000094.1 GCA_028284395.1 Saprospiraceae bacterium | reverse complement strand
ATGAAAGACCCCAAAGTCATTAGTACGGGGAAGCGTAACATCTCTGCGGAAAACATCCAGCATCAATATTTTGTGGTCAAAGGGAGAGATAAATATCAGGCCCTTAAACGAGTCATGGAATACCTGCCGGGCATGTACAGCGTAATTTTCTGCAGGACCCGTCGGGACACCCAGGAACTGGCGACCCAACTAATGAAAGACAATTTCAAAGCCGAAGCCATCCACGGTGATTTACCCCAAATGCAACGGGATAAAGTCATGCATCGATTTCGGAAAAAATATACCCAGCTTTTAGTCGCTACGGATGTGGCGGCCCGTGGGATTGACATCGATGACCTGACACACGTTATCAACTACGAATTACCGGACAACCCAGAAGTGTACATTCACCGAAGTGGAAGAACCGGCCGCGCTGGAAAAAGCGGCACCTGTTTTTCCTTCCTCACTGGCCGGGACCTTGATAAAGTCAGCTATTTTGAGCGAAAAATCAAAGTGAAATTCGAGCGCAAATTGGTCCCAACCGGTGCTCAGATATGCGAAAAGAAATTATTGAAGCACGTCACCAAAGTGCAAGAAGCGGTGGTGAATGAAGAACAATTGAGTCCGTACATTTCACTGATTGAAGAAAAACTGGCCGAATTCTCCAAGGAGGAGTTGATCCGGAATTTTATTTCCGTAGAATTCAACCACTTCATCAACCAATATCAAAACGCCCCTGACCTCAATCAGAAAAACACTCGTTCCGCTAGAGAACGTAGCTACGATCAGGGATATGGTCACCGCGAATATCGAGGACGTTCGGGACGGATCCAGTACGCTCGATTCTTCATCAACATTGGGCAAAAGCAAGGATTGGAGCCCTCTTTATTGATTGGTTTTATCAACGATTGCATCAACCTGCGAGAAAGAATTAAAATCGGGAAGATCGACATTCGTCAAAATGAATCATTCTTTGAAATTGATGCCGAATACACAAGGCGCTTCGTGACCGGTTACAAGAGAATGGATGTGAATTTCAACGGCAAAAAGATTTTCGTAGAACCCGCTCAACCCCAGCGTCGTGAAAGGCGTTTTCAGCGCCGGTAGTTGCGATGTAGTTGCGCCCTAAAGATGTTTGATCCGGTTTTCATACAGACCATATAGTTCCTCATTGCTGTACCCATCGATGTTTTGACTAAAGTAGATGGGTAATTTAGCACCTTGTTGCCTTGCTAACTTACATCCTTCCGTAGCCAATAGATTGACAATAGTGACTCCGGAAACGGTAGATGCCGGCCCCGTTTGATAACCATCAATGTCCATCAACACATCACCCGACGGAACGCAGTTGTCAATTACTATATCGACCAATTCAAAGAGCCTCTTACCACTGGGGTGCCTGGAAGGATATTGCTTAGACTGTTCGAGAGAGGTAATACCGATGGTCTTTAGGCCTGCTTTTCGGGCCAGCATAGCCATTTCAATCGGCATCGCATTACGCCCGGAATTGGAAATTAGAACCATAATGTCATCGGCATCAAACTGATATTGATCCCAAACAATTTGGGCAATACCAGGTACTCTTTCAATTTCTGCCCCGCGCCGTGCCCCTTCCACCGAGAGTACCGTGGAATCTAAGATGGCATTGACATTCGCCAATCCACCGGCGCGCGTAAATAACTCCAGACCAATCATGTGCGAATGACCGGTCCCAAAGGTATGGATAATGCGATCTCTTACAATGGCGTTGCCAAACAATTGAGCAGCAGCTCTAAGTGCAGAGGTTTGCGTAGTGGCAATTTTCTGAATCTGCTGTTGGATCTTTTCGATGTATTCAAACAAAATTTATGATTTTTGATGTATTGTTTGTTGTGCTATAGATGCTATAGATGCTATAGATGCTATAGATGCTATAGTTGCTATAGTTGCTATAGATGCTATAGACGCTATAGCATCAGCATCAAGAGCACCAGTTTTTATCCCCAAATTTTGGTTCGTAAGATCGCATTTTGTACGTTAACTGATCAATAAATCTTTCAACAATGCCCGTTTTCAAGCCCTATTTATTGGACAAAGGCGCAGTCTACAAGGGCGGCAAGTCCAAAAGTGAGGTACAATCAGATAAACCAATCTTCAAACTTTCTTCTAATGAGAACCCACTGGGGGCTTCTCCTTTGGCTTTGGCAGCCATTAAAGCCAACCTGGAGCAACTCAATCGATATCCCGACCGGACCGATCAACGTTTACGGATCGCCTTAAGTGAGTTTTACCAACACGACTTGACTCCGGATCAATTTTTCACTGCCAATAGCGGAGTCGGCATTCTACAAATGATTGTTCATGCTTTCCTGGGCGAAGACTTGGAATGTATTTATTCCAATCCGGCATTCGAGCCCTATCCGATGTTTTCCGGAAAAGTAGGGGCAAAGGCCATCGATGTACCACTACTGACTGCCCGGGAATACGCGATCGATGTAGAAGGTATTCTTGCTGCAATTACCGACCGCACGCGAGTCATCTGGTTATGCAGCCCCAATAATCCAACGGGGACACATATTCCTAAAAAAACCCTTGAACGACTCCTGGATCAAGTCCCAAATCATGTCGTCATTGTTTTTGATGAAGTCTACCATCAATTTGCAACTGCATTAGATTATACAACGGCCTTACCTTTTGTCCGGCAGGGAAAAAATGTCATTGCAGTTAACAGCTTTTCAAAAGCTTATGGCCTTGCCGGCATGAGAATTGGTTATGGATATGCTACGCCAGAAATCAGCCGCTACATCAGTAAAACGGGTCGACCATTCCTGCTCAACACACTGGCTCTGGAGGCAGCTATCGCCGCCCTCCAAGACCAAAAATTCATTGCCGACACGGTTCAGGTGATCCAAGAAGGTAAGGAATACTTGTACCCCGAACTCGATCAAATGGGAATCCAGTATTGGAAGGGACAAGGAAACTTCATTCTCTTAAAACCAACTATGGAAGATCTGGAGTTTGAAGCCAAAATGCTGGCCGAAGGAATTATGGTAAGGCCGGTAGCCGGATTTGGTGCACCCGGTTGTATTCGCACCACTATTGGTACTATGGAAGCCAATCGTGCGTTTGTCAGAGCATTAAAAACCATTTTGTAATAAACCAATAACTGTATTGAAAATGAAAACCCGAATCCTACTTTTAGCAGTACTTTCTACATTCATCCTGAATAGCTGCGGAAACGCTGACCAACTCACCGTTCAATTGGCAGAAACAGAGGCTCGTCTGGCCGAGAGTGAGCAAGCTCGGGAAGCGGCCGAATCCAGAATAGCCGATTTGGAAAAGCAACTAGAAGCACCACTGGTACACCTGGTTCTTTTTGATCTAAAAGACGAGCTGTCAGATGACGAGCGCGAAGCCTTCCGAAAAACCCTGGAGGACCTCGCAGTGATCGAGCAGATCAAAAGCTTGCGCATTGGTCCATTTGAGGACCTGGGAGATAAAAGAGCTCTAGCCAAATACGAGATGATCATGGAAATGTCATTCGATAATGAAGCAGACTATAAGACCTACCAAAACGACCCCAGACACATTGCAGGACGAAAAAAGACCGGTCAGTATGTCGCAGGACCGCCCGCTACTTACGATTTCTTGTTGGAAAAGTAGTATCTTAGTCTTTCACCTAAGACTAATAGCCAATGCACAAGTCCTCATCAGGGGCCGGAGTCTCCTCATCTGGAGACTACGGAGCAGACCCTTCCAAGAAACGAATTGTAACCTTCCAGTGCCCGGGTTTTGGGTCAAAAGAAATCAGAAACTGGGAAATATGGTATCTCTGTCATGAAATCGCCTCTTCATGACCATCGGAATTCAGATCCTAAGAATTGCGGTAGGAATTGTTTTTTTGATTCTTTCCGCATCGATCACTTTAGATGTTCCGGGTACCAGTATACCCGTTAGCGCACAAAGTCTAGTAGTATTCCTGGTCGCCTATCTTTTAGGCTGGCCCAAAGGCATACTTGCAATCATCGCATACCTGGTATTGGGCGGCTTAGGTTTGCCCGTATTTGCGGACGGCAATAGTGGCTGGCCAACATTTTCGGGAGGAAGCGGCGGTTTCCTCATCGGCTTTGCCCTGAGTGGTAGCTTTCTGTCCTGGTTTGCTGAAAAAAAATATAATCAATGGACAACCAATTTGTTGGCCTTTACCCTGGCCACGATCATCCTGCTGTTTTCCGGAAATTTTTATCTAACGTATTTATACGGTTTCGAAAAGGCGCTCCAGTTCGGATTCTGGCCATTTTGGCCGGGAGCAATCATTAAGATCATTCTCTCAGTTCTTGTTGTAGCTGCTTACAAATCACCCGTTTGGGTGATAAAGAAGTAGTAATGTATTGGCACTTTTGTCCTATTGGATATTCGAGAGAATGAATTACTTTTAAAAAATATTCTTCACTATTCTAAACTCTTAAACTAATGGAAGTTAAAAAATTGAGTTTTGGACGTCTACTAGCCATCCTCGCCCTTGTCGGTTGGATGAGTGTAGATCTGATTGCCCAAGAAGCTCGGTTTTACCAAAAAACCAGTTATCAGGGAAAGTATGAAACCTGTCGAGAAGGAGATTATGATTACAGGAAGTTTGAAAAACATTTTTACTACAATGGCCGTCGCCAGGAGTATTGCTCGGTCAAAATTCCCAAAGGCTATTGCCTGTACGTCGATTATTATGGCAGAGGATGGAATTACCGCGGCGTAAAAAAATATGAATCCAGTGTCAACAAGCTCAAAACAGGATGGAAAAAAGTTCGGTTGGTGCCCTGCGGTGGCGGACATAACGATCATCATGCCGGCGGTGGTCATGGCAAAGGCTGCGATGATTGGTACGTGCAGTTCTACAAGGATAGCAACTACCGGGGGGATTATGATTGCTACAAGGGTGGAGAGCACCACTACAAATTCAAATGGGGCGGTTACGCAAAATCTTTCAAACTGAAGAAAGGATGGGAATTGCACTGCTACTACCGGGGAAGACTCGTGAAAAAATACACCAAAGGTTATGGCTCCTACAGCGGAAGGTACGATAAATTCAAATTGGTCAAAGCCGGGCATCACGACGATCATGCTGGCGGCGGACACGGCAAAGGTTGCGATAATTGGTATGTCCAATTCTACAAAGACAGTAACTACCGCGGTGACTATGATTGCTACACGGGAGGAGAGCACCCTTACAAATTCAAATGGGGCGGTTACGCAAAATCTTTCAAACTGAAGAAAGGATGGGAGTTGCACTGCTATTACCGGGGAAGGCTCGTAAAAAAATACAGCAAAGGTTATGGCTCCTACAGCGGGAGGTACGATAAATTTAAGTTGGTCAAAGCCAGCTATGGCGGCGGTCATCACGACGAGCACGAACCAGAAGGTTGTGACAACTGGTACGTCCAATTCTACGAACACGGAAATTATGGTGGTAAATACCACTGCCTAGAGGGTGGTAAGCACAAATATCGCTTCTACTGGGGGGGATATCCAAAATCCTTCAAGCTGAAAAGAGGATGGGAATTGCACTGTTACTACCAGAACAAACTGGTTAAGAAATATGCACGCGGTGCCAGTTCGTATAGTGGCCGTTATGATTACGTCGAGATCGTCAAAACGGGCAGCTCCGGCGGGCACAGTGGCGGTCGTCATGAAACCAAGAAGGGGTGTGAAGATTGGTACGTACAGTGGTATTCAAGCAATAGTTACAAAGGAGAATATCATTGCTTTGATCAAGGCCATCACCGTTATCGCTTCGATTTTGGCAGCTCTCCTAAATCCTGTAAGGTCAAACGCGGCTACGCAGTCGTTTGCTACTACCGTGGTAAGGAAGTCAAACGGTACACCAGTAGTACGGCCCGTTGTTACCCAGGTCGGTACGACTACTTCGATGTCGTAAAATTAAGTGATCTGCGGAGGAATTAATCTGAAAGGCAACGGTCCGTTGGTTCTAAAGGTTATGGGAACCACGGTAAAAAAATACTCCAGGCTTTATCGGAAAGCTTGGAGTATTTTTTTTAAGCATCTTCTGGGTGAGGATTTAAGCTCTGAGAGTTTTTCCAAAATCAGTCGTTATTAATTGCCTTGCCTTATCAATCCTTTTTTCGAAGTAGTGTAAAGTGGCGAATAGCAACTAATTTTAATATTGTTGTACCTCACTCCAGAAGCCCATAGAATCTAATAGCCGAGTTTCTTGACAGACCAAAAACGATCTCAGATATGTAATATCTTGCTAGTGATACCGATTTAAGTATGCCATTTCTGGTCATTATCATCGACTGGTTTATAATTTGGTTAGGACTGAGTTAGTCGATAACAACTTTGGAATATTAAATCCTACTATAAAGGTCGCAATAATTATTGTTTCATTCTATTATTTTCATTTTTTTAGAAAAAAATTCTATCTTCAAATCTCATTGGCGAACAATAGTATAAAGCCCCCTTGTATATCCTGGTTTTTTGGAAAAATATTCTATTCACCTCCTTGTTCCACACACGCTAAACTCTTACCTCCCGAACTTTAAACTTTTCCGGCAAAACATCAACTCAATGCAAAAATGGACATCAAACTAGATCAAACAGACCTGAAAATCCTGGATTTGCTCCAGAAGGATGCCAGAATGACAATCAAAGAAATCTCTTCCCGGCTCAACCTCTCGACAACACCTGTTTTCGAGCGCATCAAAAAACTGGAAAAACGAGAGATCATCGACCGCTACATTGCCGTTCTGAATCACCGCAAGTTGGGTAAAAAACTCATTGGTTTTGTAAACATCTCCGTCCAGGATCATTCCAAAGAAACCGTTGAAAATGCAGTTAAACATCTGGTCAGATTCCCCGAAGTAATGGAGTGCCACTATGTTTCCGGTTCTTTCGACTTCATCCTCAAGGTACTAGTAGACGATATAGAACAGTACAATCTCTTTGCCCTGGAAAAGCTGTCACGGGTGCCCAACATCGGAAAGGTAGAAACCCTCTTCTCACTATCAGAACGCAAAAACTCGCATATTTTACCGCTCATTGAAGAGTGAACGATTGGTCTAAGTTAAACTTTTCCGCTATTTTAGCTAGGATCGTACTGTGGTTGCAGCTTCTGTAGTTGCTATTGTGGCTTTAGCTGCTATAGACGCTGTAGCAGCAACAATAACAATAGAAGCAATAGCAGCTAAAGCCACAACAGTAACAATAGAAGCAACAGTAACAACAGCAACAATGAATAAAAACAAAATGAATCGCCGCGACTTCATCAGTAAGGCAGCCGCGACTGCTGCAACGATTTCTATCGTACCTCGCCACGTACTGGGTGGGCCGGGTCACATCGCTCCTTCCGACAAGGTTACAATTGCCCACATTGGTTGTGGGACACAAGGCCTCCGGGAGATCCCAGGGTTATTAAAAAATCCTTATGCACAAGTCGTTTCCGTCTGTGACCCCAATAAATTTTCGACCGATTACCTCGATTGGTCTCCCCACGGAATCCGGAACAGCATTCGAAAATTACTGGATGATCAAAGTTGGGGAGCCGACCACAAGGGCATTGCCGGAGGCCGGGATGTCTTGAAAGATGTCGTAGATAAATACTATGCAAAAAATCAATCCTCCGGTCCAGCCAAGGGCTGCTCTTCTTACGAAGACTTTCGAGAGCTATTTGAAAAGGAAAACGACATCGATGTTGTAAAGATCATGACTCCTGACCATCTGCATGCGACCATCGGTATTGCAGCTATGAAAAAAGGAATCCATGTAGTGACGCACAAACCCATAGCCAATCGGATCCGGGAAGGGCGACTCATCATCGATATGGCTCGCCAGACCAAACTGATCACCCACCTGTTGGCCTGGGACGAAAAACCGGAATACGACCTGATTGCCCGGTGGATCAAAGAGGGTGTCATTGGCAACCTGAAAGAAATACACAACTGGTCATTCCGTCCGGTGTGGCCACAATATACCAGTAACCCAGAGGGTACGCCGCCCGTACCTGAAGGTTTCAATTGGGATCTTTGGCTGGGGCCGGTACCGGATCGGCCATACCATCCCAATTATACCCATAATGTTTTTCGGGGGTGGTATGATTTTGGAGCGGGCAGCTTTGCGGATATGGGGCACTATAGTCTCTTCCCGCTGTTTGTGGCGCTCGGCATTGATCGACCTCCAGTAAGCGCCAAAGCCTATGGAACGACCACTCGGACGGCCATCAACGGCGTTTGCCGCCCCGTCAAAAACGATGTGGCATTCCCTTATTCCGCTTTGATCAAAGTACAATTCCCCGAACAGGAGAACTTGCCCGCCTTTAGCTTGCATTGGTACGATGGCGGTATGAAGCCGTTTGCCCCCGAAGAACTGGAGGTTGATGGTAAGGACGTTGCATCGGAGGGACTTATGCTGGTGGGAGATAAAGGGAAAATCCTGGCTGGATTCCAAGGTGCCAACCCACGGATCATACCGGAAGCCAAAATGAATGCTTATTCGGGCAATAAGGAAGTGGCCCAAAAAAAGGCCCCGACAGGAAGATCAAGTGGAGCCAACTGGATAGACGGCATCCGCAATAACGAACACCCTCCCGGGAGCTTCATCCAGGCCGAAACCATCACCGAGACAATCAATTTGGGCAATATTGCGCTTAGGGTCAGACAAAAGATCGAATACGATTCCGAGAATATGCGTATTACCAACAATGAGCGGGCCAATGAATTCATTACCCGAGAATATCGCAAGGGCTGGGAGTTGTAGGAAGTGTTAAATGGATCGTGGAATTCCAATCTTCGGCCGGTGTTTCCGGCACGTAGGAATTCCACATCCGCTGATTCTCGTATTTAAAATTCTTAAAATTATCGTTGAACAGGAAGACCAAAATGAATCCGAGCGCAGCTACGGCAATCAGTTTTTGTGTCCACTTGGCACCCAGAAGGGTCATAAAAATGTACAAGAAAAACAGGACCGTCAGGATTAAAATCAACGGAGTTCGTTGGGGAGATTCTTTGATGATGTCAATAACCACCTGAAATTCGGCACCTAAATGAGAAAAGAACCAGCGGACCGGCTCCGGTACCCGTTGAAAAAATGACCATTCCGATATAACCGTAAAAATATTGGTTCCCTCCGTTCGAACGTAATAGAAATTGATGGCAATCAATACAAAAGTTAATATACCTACCCCCATAAATATCCGCTGTGGCCACTGCACCCACTGATGGGACATTTTTTGTACAATTCCCTCCAATTGCCCACCCAGGCGGTTGGCAATTAAAACCGTGAAAAAGCCCCCGACCAGGGCAATGATGATCGCTAACAAAAAATTCTCATCCATGATACCGGTCTTTTAATGTTACTGTTGAATCTGTTGTTGCCGTGGCTACTATTGTTACTTTGGTTGTTATACTGCTTTCACTCCACACCTCCAAAGCACATATACTTAATTTCCAGATATTCATCCAAGCCATACTTCGAACCTTCTCTCCCGATCCCACTCTCTTTCACTCCACCAAATGGGGCGACGGGGGTAGAAACCATTCCGGTATTGATGCCAACCATACCGTAATCCAAAGCCTCTGCAACACGCCAGATCCGGGCATAATCGCGGCCGTAGAAGTATGCTGCCAATCCAAAAGGAGTGCCATTGGCCATGGCGATGACTTCAGCTTCGGTACGAAAGGAAAAGACCGGTGCAACGGGCCCGAAAATTTCTTCCCGACTGATGTCCATGGTTAGATCTACCTTGGACAAGACTGTAGGAGCGAAAAAGTTTTCTTTTTTGGTTAATCGATTCCCTCCCGTAAGAACCATTGCGCCCTTTGCGGTGGCGTCGGCTACTAATCGTTCCACCTTGTGGACGGCCGCTTCATTGATCAGTGGTCCAATCGTGACACCTTTTTTTAAACCCGACCCGAGCTTTTGTCGTTTCACAGCTTCAGTCAATTGAGCGGTAAATCGATCGTATACACTTTCGTGTGCATAGAGCCGATTGGCACATACACAGGTTTGTCCGGCATTGCGATATTTTGAGGCAATCGCTCCCGCAACCGCCAGCTCGATATCTGCATCTTCAAAAACGATAAAGGGAGCATTACCCCCCAACTCCATTGACACTTTTTTGACGGTGTCAGCACATTGCCGAAGCAGTAGTTTCCCAATCGGAGTAGACCCGGTAAAGGATAATTTTCTTACGGTGGGGCTGGTTGTTAACACTTCTCCCACTTCAGCGGGTCGACTGGTCGTCACCACATTGAATACCCCAGCAGGAAAACCGGCTCGCTCTGCCAGTTCCGCCAAGGCCAAGGCCGATAAGGGCGTATCTTCAGCAGGCTTGACAACTACGGTGCAACCCGCTGCCAGTGCCGGAGCCACCTTTCTGGTAATCATGGCATTTGGGAAATTCCAAGGTGTTATAGCGCCCACCACACCTACCGGCTGCTTAATGGCCAATATGCGTTTGTCCGTACCATGAGCGGGAATGACATCTCCGTAAGCCCGACGAGCCTCCTCCGCAAACCACTCTATGAAGGAAGCACCATAGCGTATCTCACCTCGAGCTTCCGCAAGGGGTTTCCCTTGTTCGGTGGTGAGTAAAACAGCTAAATCCTCTTGATGCGCTACTTGCAATTCGTACCATTTTTTTAGAATTGCGGCCCGTTCTCCGGCAGTTTTTTTACGCCAGGAGGAAAATGCCTGCTCGGCAGCTTGGATGGCTTCCAGTGTTTCCACACGCCCCATGTCAGGCACTCGACCGATTCGCTTTCCATCATATGGATTACGGACAGAAAAAACTTCCTGGTCTTGTGCCTGCACCCATTGCCCGTTGATATAGGCTCGATCTTTTAGCAGACTTTTGTTTAGTACTGGCATTTCTTAAAGTCGGGGTTTATTCTTAATAATTGTATTTAATTCTTTGAAGTCTTTCTCACTCAGGTCGAGAATGGTGATCGCAGGCCGCCCAATTTCAATTTGCCTTCTTTTACTACGTCCCTTTTTTGCCGGGGGCAACTCTTTAAACTCTCTCCACGGAATCATGACACTATCGTGGCCGATCTTAAAAGGCCAGGTCATTCCAATCACCAGGCCCTTCTTGGTGGTAATCATCCGAATGACATTGCGATACGAAAATCCACCGATCAATGCCGACCGGATCTTTAGTCTTTCACCTTTAATTTGACGACGATCTTTTTTTGAAGGAAATTTCTTAGCCAAAGTCTTCCACCCGCTTTGTTCAGCAAGTTTTTTGACAATGAAAGGGAAAGTCAAGACCAACAACACGAGAAGAATTAGTAGGTAGTAGTAGAATTTCATCAAAGACTAATGATTCTTTCGCTAATCCAGTGAACCATATCGGTGTAATACATTTCACCGGATGCAATCTGCATTACGAATCGATACTTTTCATCATCTGAGGCTCTGATATCCATTTTATTCCTGATCAGCACCAACCTCATGAGAACGTAGGCCGTCCTTTTATTTCCATCGAAGAAAGGGGTTTGTTTGATAATGCCTTCCAGGATTGCAGCAGCTTTTTCGGTGGGTGAAGGATACAGTTCTTTGCCATCGATCATGGAGGAAGAGCTTTCCAGCACCGATTGCAATGCTTTCTTATCTCTGACGCCCTGATTACCGCCAAATTTCTCAATAATCATTTTCTGAATGACAACAACTTCCTCCAGTTTGATCATCTGGCGAGCTTATGCAACAGGTTTTTATCCTCTTGAAAAATGGCTCCCAAATTTTGAACCGTTTCCATTTTCCCATTAGAATCGTCCTTGAATTCCTTCAGAAAATCCCGGATGATTGACAATTCTTTTTCTTCAAATTTTGCCAGTAAATTGGTGATTTCAGTTCTAATCTCCTTTCCTGCCATATTTATTTATTTTGTATGCAAATTAAGAAATTTTTCACAATTCCGGATAAGTCTTAATTTGTTAAGGTAGAGCTCAACCGGTCGGGTATGATTACTTTAGCTACAAAAAACGATTATTGCTGTGGAACACTTGATAAATCAAAATATCGCCCATCTAAAACCATCCGCTACCCTCGCCATGAATGAGCGCAGCAACGCCATGATCCAAAGTGGAAAGAAGGTTTACAAACTTGGATTCGGACAATCACCATTTCCGATCCCGGATGTAGTCGTAAACGCTTTGAAACAAAACGCTCACCAGAAGGATTATCTCCCGGTCAGAGGATTACCGGCACTTCGTCACGCAGTGGCCCGTTATCATCAGCTGAAGTTTATGATCGATTGTACCGAAGATGATGTCTTGATCAGTCCCGGTTCCAAGGAACTGCTTTTCCTAATACAAATGATCCACCGGGGGCAATTGCTCCTTCCACAACCAAGTTGGGTTTCTTACGAACCACAAGCCCATCTCGCCACCAAATCTTTCCATTGGCTACCTACTACTTTGGATAATGACTACCTTTTGGATCCCGCCACGCTCGACGACTATTGTCGAAGTCAAGCGGCACAACCACGCTTACTAATCTTGAATTATCCTTCGAATCCAACGGGAGCCACAATGGAACCGGCTCTACTGGAGGAACTGGCTAAGGTGGTAAGCGAACATCAAGTGCTGGTGCTCTCCGATGAGATTTATGGCGACGTCGATCACAATGGCCAGCATACGTCAATTGCTCACTACTACCCGGAGGGCACCATTGTCAGTAGTGGTCTCAGCAAATGGTGTGGAGCCGGCGGGTGGCGACTCGGAACATTTGTTTTCCCTAAAAACCTACATTGGTTATTAGAAAAAATGGCAGTCGCAGCTAGTGAAACCTTTACCACTACTTCCGCCCCCATTCAATACGCGGCGATCAGGGCATACGAAGGAGGACCGGAAATTGAAGCATATTTACAGGATTCCAGAGCTGTTTTGAAACGCATTGCCCTGGAAGTCTCAACCCAGTTAAAAAAGCATCACATAGCCCATCCTACGCCCAAAGGAGGGTTTTACCTAATGCCTGATTTTTCGCACTATCGGGAAAGCCTAAGCCAAAGAGGAATTATTACCGGCAGTGACCTTTGTGAAGGTTTATTGGAAGCAACGGGAGTGGCCCTACTTCCCTTGAGTGCTTTTGGCATGGACGATCGATTTTTGGGAGCACGACTTTCTTACGTAGATTTTGATGGTGTAAAAGCACTGGACAAGATCCGTAAAAAGCCGCACGCAACGGCAGCAGAATTGGCCCCATCGGTCATGGAAGCCATTAAGATAATGGTGGATTGGTTGAACCAATAGTAAACTAATCCGGATCGACCCTCTTGTCAATTTTCACAATAAGTTGGTAGATATCCAATGTCTGTCGATCCGACTTCATTTGACGATTGAACTCCACTTCATTTCTTAAGGCAGGAGAGTTTTCTATCGCTGTTTCAAATTCC
>JANQRV010000317.1 GCA_028284395.1 Saprospiraceae bacterium | reverse complement strand
CGATAATCATAACCTTTTTCGATCCGGCTAATTCCGGTACTCTGTTTTTCTCAAAATCGCTTGTACCCGTTTGGATTCCCGGCAGGATTCTAGCTGATCGTTCCATCCACCGTTCTATTTGGCCAAAATCCTGGGTCATTACGATAGAATACATGTTGTATTTCTCAAAATATTCTATGGACTTTTTCATTAGATCATCTCCACCCATTGCCGGCACTAAAGTATCTTGGCATGCCAAATAGCCATCCTCGTCTGTAGTACCTAAACGACCCGTGAAGGGGCATATCCCATATTTCAGGGTAAATTTATGGGCATGATTATGAACGTCAATAATAGGATAATCTCTGTTTTGTCCCATTAACTCATTAGTGAGAAAAACAATGGATAAAGCTAATAAGCATTGCTTCATTTTCGTATTTTTAGGATACTCAACTCCAAATAACCACTTAGTAAACCCTTGTAATCATCACCTGCCGGACAGGTGTCGAGGTCATCTCAAACGCCATCACCGTCACTATCAGGAATAGCAAAAATGTTTGATTTTGCATGCCGTGAATTATATAACTAGAACTCATCTATTCATATCGAAACCAATTAGCAAAGGGGGAAAATGAAAGCAGTATGACTAAGCGTGTCTAAAATGGATAGGTTGCCGGTAAAAGGCTTGGAGATTTCCTGCAAAAATTTGGAGATTTCCTGCAAAAGCGCATTATCCGTTCTTTTCCCGATAAGCGCTGGGAGAAGTTCCGGTGGATTCGGTAAAAGCACGACTGAAATACGCCGGGTCACTAAATCCCACACGGTAAGCTATTTCAGATATGGTCAGTTCTTTTTGGGTCAATAATTTCCGGGCATGGCCAATCTGTACGGAACGATAGAACTTAACTGTCGTCTGACCGGTAAGTGCCTTCATTTTGCGATATAACTGATTGGAGGTCATATTCAAGTCTTTCGACAAGTGCTCGACGGAGTAATCGCTTCGATCAAGATTTTCCTCGATCAAATTACGGACTCTTTCAACAAAGCGGTGCTCTTCCCGATTGTGGATTGCTTTAGATCTGTCTACTTCTGAAGTTGGAACGTTGCCCAAATAATACTGCTGCAGTTGTCTTCGCGACTCCAGCAAATTACCGATGCAAATCTCTAACTCCATTTTACTAAAGGGCTTTTTGAGGTAGATGTCCGCCCCCTCCTTAAGGCCTTTTAATTTGGAATGCTCATCAGCGCGGGCCGTAAGCAATATGATCGGGATATGACTGGTAAGAGCGTTCTTCTTTAATTGCCGGCAAAGCTTAAAACCATCCATTTTGGGCATCATAAGATCGGTAATGATCAAATCCGGTATAGCATTCACAGCTTTTTCTTCCGCTTCCTCGCCGTTACCGGCAAAAATAATATTGTAGGATGATCTAAGAATAGTGGCCAGATAAGTGCTGACATCCGGATTGTCCTCTACAACCAGAATCAAAGGAGCATGGTCATGATACATGATCTCTGCCGGATCTGATTCAATCGGGGTGATCCCCTCCGGCACAATACGGAGTGAACCATAGTCTTCCGGGGCCTTCACTTTGGCATCGTGGTGAATAGGCAAAAGGATAGAAAAGGTCGTATCCTGATCGACCTGGCTTTCTACGCCGATACTTCCTCCCATTAATTCGATGAATTGTTTGGTGATCGCCAATCCAATACCACTACCCTTATGGGAATGCTCATTTTTACATTGGTAAAAGCGGTCGAAAATGAAAGGAAGTGCTTTTGCCGGAATTCCGGCACCGGAATCCTCTACGAGGATATTAACGACGGGCTTTTGGTGTAATTCAACCGTTCTTACCCGGACGGTAATGCAGCCACCTGCTGAAGTATATTTGATTGCATTCGAAAGAAGGTTTGACAAAACTGTTTGCATCTTCTCTGCGTCATAATCCATTTGTCTGATCTCAGTTTCCGGCGAAAAATTAATGTTGACCAATCTTTCGGCAGCGTATGCACGGAAAGATTCAGTGATATATCCAATGAAGGCGACCAGGTTACCATGTACCCAGTTGACGGATAAAGTCCGTGCTTCCAATTTGGACAAGTCCAAGATCTGATTGATTAGGCTCAGCAGGTGACGGCCATTCTTCTCGATTAGTTGACTTCCTTTTTCCAACCATTGTTCCGGACTACTCCTGATCTGATCGCTCATTCCCAAAATAAGGGTCAGAGGTGTACGGAATTCGTGAGAAATACTAGTATAGAATTCGGTTTTCAGCGCATCCATTTCCAGCAACCGCTGGTTTTCGGCTTGTTCCATTTGTCGCTTCAGCTGGAACCGGTAAACGGACAATACGACCGCTCCCAAACCAAAAACAAATAGCAAGAATGCCCACCAGGTCCGATACCAGGGAGGTAGCACTGAAAGTTCGAGTACCTTTTTTTCTGTACTCCAAACTCCGTCCCCGTTTGCAGCCTTTATTTCAAAAATGTAATCGCCGGGGCTTAGATTGGTGTAAGTCGTTTCAGTCCGGTTACCGATGTATTGCCAATCTCTGTCAAAGCCGTCCAGATGATAGGCATAGGTATTCCGATCCGAATTGATATAACTCAAGGCCGAGAAGTGCAGGCTGATGACATTCCGGTTGTGAGGTAGCTGCAATTTTTGAGTATAGTTGATGGCCTTTTTTAAGGGGCCTTTTTGAGCATTGGGTCGAAGGGGTTGATTAAATAAAAGAAGATCAGTGAGAATAACATTGGGGTTGAAAAGGTTCTTTTTAATGTCATTTGGGTGAAAATAGATCAGGCCACCGTCACCGCCAAAATACAGTCGTCCGGCTTTGTCTATGAATGCAGTCTTCTCCCAAAACGCCTTAACCCGGATGCCATCTCTTTCATCATAAATTGTCCAGGAGGAATCGGGCGGAGAAAACGCCAGGAGTGCGTGAGGAGTTGTTAGCCAGATCTTCCCCGCGGGGCCTTCAAGGATGTTGAGAACAGAGTTTTCGGGTAATCCGTCTTGCTTTTGCAGCCGCCAAAGCGATTTGTATGTATGGTCAAGCCGGTTCAGGGCCCCATTTGTCCCAATCCACAGTTGTTGATTGCTGTCCTCAAAAATGACTCTTACCCACTGATTCTCAATCGAGCTTTCAGGGACCGCTCGCCGGTCCTCCCACCGGATCAATCCGGCATCTTTGGTTCCAATCCAAACGGAGTTGTTTTTCCCAATCAATACCTCACTGATATGATTGCTTGGCAAACTGTTTGTCTCCTGTGCCTGGTGCCGGCGAATCTGCCACGTACCAAATTCAGGTTGAATGATAACGAGCCCGTTGCCATTGGCAATCAGAATGTTGCCTGATGAATCTTCGGCTATACTACAAGATATATGTAAATTAAGCGAAGTGATCTTGCTGGAATAGTCGATTAAGGTTCGTGAACTTCGCTGAAATTGAATCAGTTCAAAAGCACTGCTGAAGCCAACGACTGTGGAAATCCAAAGATTTTCATTGCGGTCACGAAACAAAGTCTGAATATTACGTGCTTTAAAATAGTCCAGTTCAGGAAGAGCAATGAGGAATTCCTGGTGCAGCAACTCGCGCTTGATGTCGAACTGAAACAATCCCTGGGTCGTCCCCACCCAAATCTGGTCATCGGAAGCCTGCGCAAAGGAGGTGATCCCCCGTTGGTTGGAAGCGAAACTGAATTTTTTATGAACAGGACTCAGAAGCACGACTCCTGTATCTGTAGCTATCCAAAGAACGCCATCCGCACTCTCGGTCACCGACAATGCCCGATTAATGGAAGTAAGATTGAATTTTTGCGGCTGGTCGTCTTGCGGTAGTATATAAAATAGGCCAGCGCCGGTGGCCAGCCAAATGATCCCCCGACTGTCTTGAAATATTTTCCAAATGTGCTTTTTTTCTGTACCGTTACCTGGCCCGGGCAATGGTTTCGGTATCGGATCGCTATAGGGTTTTGCCGCTACGAAAAGCCCATCCTCTTTTGTTCCGATCCAAAGCCGGTCTGCTTCATCAACCATGCAATGGGTAATAACGGTCCCTGCCGGTGGTGGCATCCGGAACGATCGAGGCAAATGGCCGGGTTGCCCTCCCGGCGAATAATGAAAAAGGCCCAGATCCGTTGCCATCCAAATCCGACCATCGACATCCTTTTGAAAGCTATTGATATTGTTGCTTGGAGAGGTGTTGTCTTCTGTCCGATACCTGTTGAATAATCCTGATTCTTCATCTAGAACATTCAATCCGCCCTCTCTGGTACCAACCCAAATCTTACCCGAATCATCCTGTATAAGGCTTCTGATATTATTGGCGGAAAGAGAAAACTGATTGGTTGGGTCGTATTTGTAATTGTCAAATATCAGGGATGCAGGATCAAAGGCGCTCAGGCCAGAGTATTCCGTACCAACCCAAATTATACCATTGCGATCCTCCAATAAACAGCGGGTTACGTTTCCTGCTAAAGAGATCGAATCACCGGGAATATGTTCAAAATACCTTAAACGGGTACCATCATAGCTTCTGAGCCCAAATTCAGTAGCAAACCACATGACTCCCTGCTGATCCTGGATGATATCAAAAACCAACCCCTGCCCAATCCGTTGTTGAAAAGCAAAAAGCTCCTCCACTTTTGATGACAATTGTCCTGACAGTTCACAACACCATAGCAATATCGCGAAAAAGCAAAAAGCAATCCTTCTGGTCAGATTTTGCATTAGAATAAAGTCTATTATTCATCTTTGCTCTTGAAGGTCAAGAGACTCTAAGATAATAACTTGACAAGGCTTAATCGCGATTCAGCACGGGAATTTCCAATTCCTGTAAATCAAGGGGTTTTACAAACCTAAGACCTATCTGTGGACCGAACCCGCTACAACAGGAAATTATGGGTGTCTGTATTTAGGGCTTAATGATTATTCACACCAGAGAGGCATTAATGAGAAGGGGCTTTGCTTTGATGCCAAGGCATGGTCAGGATTAAAGATTTATTTTCGAGAGCAACTGTAAATAAGGCTTCGATAGGATATTTTGGATTTATTTTTTTGTGGGGCATAGGGAGAATTTTGGGAATGGTAGCGATGGTTGGTTTTGAACGCTATACTTAAAGGTAAGTTGAGGACTTTTGCGGGTGGTGGCCAAGGCCGTGCTGGACTTTGTTTTATGTGAACCCGTAGAGACCGCGCCGATCCGTCTTTTTTGTTTTGGCGGCGCCTTCAATGCGGATTATTTCCTGAAATCACTGGGCGATCTTTTAAATTCCTGTTGAAAAGTCCGGCTAAAGTAGTTGGGATCGGAAAATCCAACCTGGTAAGCGATTTCAGAAACTGTAAGATCGGTTGATTGTAGTAGCTCCCTGCCCCGCTGCAATCGGAGGGTGCGAATGAAACGCGATGGTGTTTTACCGGTCAGGGCCTTCAGTTTGCGGTACACTTGCATCTGGCTCATAGCCATGGACTTTGCCAGTTCCGGTACGTTGAACTCAGGGTCTTCCAGCCGGGCTTGCGTGTGCTCGTGCAATTGCTGGAGGAATGCATCTTCCATCTTGTGTTGGGTAGGACCAGAGCCGGTTACAGGGAAATTGGCGTATCGCTGCTGCAGGGTCCGGCGGATTTCGACCAGTTTTTCCAGCCGAATCAGGAGTTCCTGCCGGTGGAAGGGTTTGGTGAGGTAGGCATCGGCCCCGAATTTCAATCCTTCAATTCGATCCTGATAAGAGGCCTTGGCCGTCAGGAGGATGATGGGAATATGACTGGTGCGTTGATCGGCTTTTAGGGTTTCGCACACTTCAAAGCCGTCTTTTTTAGGCATCATCACGTCACTAATAATGATGTCGGGGATGAGTTCTATGGCCCGTTCGATACCGGTTAGTCCGTTATTGGCGGTTTGAACCTGGTAGGTGGTTTGTAAGATCGTTCGGATGTAGAAGGCCACGTCCCGGTTATCTTCGATAATAAGCAAGACCGGTGCATTTGGGCCGGCGAGGTGGAGATCTTCCGGTGAGATGGTTCTTTGGGCGGATTCATGGGCAAACCAGGCCTCTTCCAGGGTGGCGGTATGCCGGACTGGCAATTGCAGTTCGACGGTCGTACCCAGGCCTTCGGTACTCTCCACTGCAATATTTCCCTCCAGTAAGGTTACAAGCTCCTTGGTGAATGCCAGGCCGATGCCGGTACTTTGCGCTTTGTTGGAGTCACCGGACCGACTGATCTGGTGAAAACGCTTAAACAGGTGAGGCAAATGATCGGCAGGTATCCCAATTCCAGTATCCTTGATCTTCAACTGGAGGAAAATCGACTGCCCCTGGTCGATCTGGTTTACGTGGACGATCACTTTCCCCTTCTCCGGGGTGTATTTGAGAGCATTCGAAAGCAGGTTGTAGACGATGTGTTGGATCTTGTCTTCGTCGTAATCCATTACGATCTCACTTTGCTCGGTGTAGAAAGTTAGTTGGATGCCGTTCTCTTCAGCCATTGAATAAAACGATTCGGATAAGTACTGGAGGTATGGAACGATATTCGCCTGTTTGAGCTTGACGTTCAGCTGTCCGGCATCCAGCTTCGAAATATCCAGGAGCTCATTAATCATTCGCAGCAGATTGCGGCCGTTGCGGTGGATCAGGTCACGTTCTTCCGGATAGCCGCGAATATTGCCTATGAGACCCAGAATCA
>JANQRV010000315.1 GCA_028284395.1 Saprospiraceae bacterium | reverse complement strand
CATCAAGGGCGGCTTTGTAAGTCACTTTATAGGCCGGACGGTAAGTCCCTTGGGTCATATCGTCTTCTCGAGTGTAGACCAGCTTAATCGGGGCATTCATTTTTTGAGAAATGACAGCTGCTTCTACACCGAAGTGTCCATAAAGTCTACGGCCGAATCCACCTCCCATCCGCGTCATCATAATGGAGATTTTTTCTTCGGGCATGTTCAAAACGCCGGCCAGCGATTTACTCAAGAATTCTGGCGTCTGTATGGGGCCTTCCAGCTCGGCTTGATCGGCAGTTACATGCGCGAAGAAGTTCATCGGCTCCATCGTGTTGTGGGCAAGGAACGGGGCGCTGTAAGAAGCTTCGACAACTTTGGCAGCATTCTTGAATGCACTGTCGGTGTTGCCATCAGCGCGAGCGGCCTCTTTAGAACCTTTGGCCAACATTTTGTCAAATGTAGCAACATGATCGGTCGTATTTTCCGCCTTGGTATCATTTTCCCACTCGATCACCAATGCTTTTTTGGCTTTCATGACTTCCCAAGTAGAATTTCCGACAATGGCAACCAACTCGGTAAATGCATTTACATCTGACCATTGCTTTGCATCACCGGGGTCCGCGTTGATGGTAATGACATCTTTGATTCCCGGCATCGCCTTGGCGGCAGTAGCGTCCAGTGATTTTAACTTCATACCGAAGGCAGGAGCGTGTTCAATCATGGCGATCAGCATGCCTTCTCTCTGGATATCCAGGCCGAATAAGGGCGTGCCCGTAACGATTTTAGGGGCATCTACATTCTTTTGACTGGTTCCAATGATCTTGAATTCCTTCGGGTCTTTCAACTCCACTTCTTCGGGAACTTCAATACCGGCAGCGGCGCTGGCAATTTCACCATAACCAATGGATTGGCCACTCTTGGCATGTGTGATAACACCACCATTCGTGGTCAATTCCCCGACGGGTACTCCCCATTGTTTAGCAGCACCTTCGAGAAGCATCCTGCGAGCGGTCGCTCCCGCCATTCTCAGGCCTTGCCAGCCTTGGCGAATCGATTGACTGCCGCCCGCCAGTTGACGGGTGTACTTTGTATTGTCAAAAGGAGCTTGCTCTACGACTACATTGTTCCAGTCGACATCCAATTCTTCCGCAACGATCATAGGCATCGCCGTCTTGACATTTTGGCCGATCTCAGGATTTGGCGACATAATGGTGACCACGCCATTATCTCCGATCTTTAGGAAGGCGTTGATGTCAAACCACTCATCCGGCATTACCAAAGCTGCAATCTCTTCTTCCTTAGCAGCAGGGGTACAAGAGGCCAGCCAGCTGAAACCCAGCACCATTCCACCACCAGCAGCAGCAGAAGCCTTGACAAAAGATCTCCTATTATAGGTTGTTTTTATTAAAGTCATTTTTCTTAGATTTTGAATAAAACTAGCTCAATTCACCGGCAGCCGTTTTGATCGCTGCTTTAATCCGCAAGTAAGTACCGCACCGGCAAATATTACCGTTCATAGCGGCATCGATGTCGGCGTCTGTCGGGCTTGGATTGTCTTTCAAGAGAGCAGCAGCATTCATGATCTGCCCCGCCTGGCAATAACCACACTGGGGAACATCGTGCTCAATCCATGCTTTTTGTAGCGGATGGTCACCATCTTCAGAAAGCCCTTCAATGGTGGTAATGGTTTTGTCAGCTACCGTGGAGATAGGAATGGAGCAAGAACGAGCCGCAACGCCATCCAGGTGCACCGTACAGGCACCGCATTGGGCGATCCCACATCCATATTTTGTGCCGACGAGGCTTAGATGATCTCTTAGGACCCACAACATGGGAGTATCTGGATCTACATCTACCTCGTGTTGTTTTCCGTTGATACGAAGATTGAAAATTGCCATAGTAATAAGGTGAATTATAGATTTTATTTTAAAAGTTGATGCTTGTTTGAGTGCGTGTTCAGGCTACAATAGTGAAGCGTTTTCATAGCCCGGATGCTGTATATTCTGAATGTTTACTCCTCTAAAGTACATATTATTCTTCATAACTCTTATCCTGCGCATAAAATTTCTATGCCAAATCCTTCTCAACACCTGACCTGGGCGTTTTAACCCGCAAATTTCAAGATAGCGCCCGGAACCGGATCCCCAGCCCGGTTTTAACCTTTTCATTGGAAATTATTTTTCCATTCGAGCTTGTGTCCTCAAGAAAGGTTGGTGGCTCCAAGCCAAATTCCAGCGCTTTTTGGACGTAGTAGTGAGAACGTGCGGGATGTTCATCCGCACAGACATTGTATATTTCGTTCCATTTGCCCTGCTGGATAATGGCCTTTATGACTGCTATACAATCTTGTAAATGGACTAAGTTGACCGGAGCGTTGGCATTGGCCAGATTTTTTTTACCCGCCAGGAAACGGGCAGGATTGCGTTGGGGCCCAAAAAGACCGGCCAACCTCAGAATGGTTGCATGTAGCGATTGATGACTTTGAAGCAAGAGGTTTTCAGCGGCGACCAGGGCTCTTCCCGAAGCAGTGTGTGGAGTCGGTTGATCCGTTTCGGTTACCAGACCTATCGCCTTCCCATAAACACTTGTAGAACTGATCAGTAACAAATACTTTGTAGTCGACTCTGAGGCTTTGTCCAGAATGATCTTTACCTGATTAGGATGACGCTGTTCTACATCCGGACGGCGTCGTCCCGGTGGAATGTTTAGCACGAGTAGATCCGTTCGGAAAAAATCCAGGGGTTGACCCTCCAAGCGATCCGATACCGAGAGAAGGTAGGGGTGTATGCCTGCCTTTTCCAAAACGTCGATTTTGCCGCTATTGGTAGTAGATCCTTTGACGGAATACCCCTCTTGTGCCAACTGTTGCCCCAGTGGCAAACCCAACCAGCCGCAACCTAAAATGGAAATTGTTTTGATCATAACTACAAATAAACGAGTTTTGCGGGAGTAAATACAGCGTGCCCTCATGAGATCAATTGCCTTCACTGCGACCTTTGTCTTTATCTCCTTCATTGTAGAGGCTCAGGATAATTACTATCCACCAACCTTGTCCTCAGAATGGGAAACGATGCCTCCCGATTCACTGGGTTGGTGCCAGGGTAAAGTTGATGAGTTAATGACCTACCTGGAGGAGCAGAATACCAAAGCATTTATTTTGTTGAAAAATGGTCGGATCGTAATTGAATCCTACTTCGGTGATTTTACTGCCCAGAGTATCTGGTATTGGGCTTCCGCCGGGAAAACGCTTGCCGGATTTACGGTGGGCGTGGCTCAGGAACAAGGATTTTTGTCGATTTCAGATCCAACGTACGAATACCTAGGGCGTGGTTGGACACAAAGCAGTGCCGAACAAGAAGAGAAGATTACCATTTGGCATCAACTTACGATGACCAGTGGTTTGGATGATCAAGTCGAAGACAGTTCTTGTACATTAGCCTCCTGTCTATTTTACAAAACGGACCCTGGGACCAGATGGGCCTATCATAATGGCCCCTATACGTTATTGGGTCAAGTGGTTTCGAGAGCCACCGGCGAGACGTTTAATAGTTTTGTCAATGCGAATGTATTGAGCCCCATTGGCGGTCAAGGCTTATTTCTTCCAGTAGGATTCGACAATATCTTTTTTAGTCAGGCACGAACGATGGCTCGCTTCGGACTGCTTTTGCTAAGCGACGGAAAATGGAATGGCGAAACCGTACTGGGAGACCAGGCCTTTCTCAATGCCATGGTTCGACCTTCACAGAGTTTTAATCAGGCTTATGGTTATTTGACCTGGCTCAATGGACAGAACTCCTTCCAGGTCCCAGGCCTCCAGGTTCAATTTGATGGTTCTATCATGCGAGAAGCACCAATAGATACTTACGCCGCTATCGGACTGAACGGTCAACTCATCAACGTAGCACCGAGTGAGAACATGGTATTTATACGAATGGGAGAATCGCCTTCTTTGGGCGGTACGGTACCTTTGGGGTTCAATCGGGAAATTTGGGCCCGGATCGCCGATCTGAATTGTGTTACTACGGATACGGAATCTGCTGCGCTTCCAAATATCCAGTTATTTCCCAATCCCGTCTCCGATGTTTTGAAGGTTCAGGGCCTATCATCGCATGAGTTTATTTTGAGAATCACTGATTTTAGCGGCCGGGAGCTCCTGCAAAGCGAAAATCAGGAAGAAATTGATGTCTCTCAGTTGCCATCTGGCATCTATCTGGCCAAACTTCTGGTGGGAGATGAGCGTATCATTATCAAGAAATTTGTTCGGCAGTAAGACGAATTTTTTAGATGCCCCATTGTTCTCGAAATTGCACTGACTTTCTTTCGGAGAAGAGAATTTCATGGCCGCCGACCAGGGTGACGGAAATTTTACCTTTTCGATTTTGTCGAATACTATGTATGTGCTCCAAATGGAAAATGGTAAAGCGATTGGCTCGAAAGAATGGTTGCTCTGCCAAACGGCGTTCGATCTGATTAAGACTCCGGTGCACAAGGACGACCTTCGAATCAAAGTGAACTTTTGCATAATTACCGAATGAGGTAAAAAGACTGATTTTCTCCAATGGAACAAAGTAGCTAAAGTCCCCGTCTCTGATGTACAAATGATCATTGTAAGGGAGCGTATGCATGGTCGTTTCCACCTCACCCGGTGCATCGAATAGGATGACTCGATCGATGGCTTTGCGCAAGCGTTCAGATTGAATCGGCTTTAGAAGATAATCAAGTGAATTAAACTCAAAAGCTTTGATGGCGTATTCGTCGAATGCAGTCGTGAAGATCACTGCTGGCTCCAGTGTAAGTTCCTCAAGTAAGTCGAAGCCCGACTTTTCTGGCATCTGAATATCCAGAAAAATAAGATCGGGATGTAGCTTTTCTATGAGAACAATCCCGGCATCAGCGTTATGTGCTTCCCCTAGCACCTCAATATCGTTGTATTGATGAAGGAGGTTTCGAAGTTCTACTCTTGCCAATCTTTCGTCGTCTACGATCACTACCTTTTTTTTCTTCATGGGCGGAGTGGTAAGATTAAGCTCGAACAAACCTGGTCTTCGTTCAGCGCTTCCAATCGAAGGCGCGCAGCGGAACCGTAGGCCAGCCGAAGTCGCTCGGAAACGTTTTTTATACCGATCCCATTTTCGTTTTTCCGCTGCAGGCACCCATCATTGACTACTTCAAGGGTCAAAAATTCTAATGAAGCTCGAGCCTTGATAGAGATTTGTCCGCCGTCTTTAGAGTTGCTGATGCCGTGTTTTACCGCATTTTCTACAAGGTTGTAGAGGGATAGGGGCGGAATCGGAACGATCCGTGTTTCGGTTGGAACATCCAGTTGATAGTGCAACCGATCTTCGAAGCGAATTTTTTCCATAGCCAGATAAGTCTCGATGCTTGCGAGTTCGTCTTCCAAGGAGATGAAGGATTTGCCGGAGTGTTGTAGCGCATTTCTCAGTAAGTTACTTAGAAGGTCGACAGCTTTTCTGGCATCAGAAGGGTTCTCCAGGATGAGGGCCTTGATGCTGTTCAGGGAATTGAAAAGAAAATGGGGGTTTAATTCTGTGTTCAGCCTCTGTAATTGAGCTGCTATGGCCAATTTTTCGTAATTGCTCTGATCGATCTCCGCTTGGCGACTGTACCGGGCATAATGGTATAAATGAAAGGCGAGCAACCAGATGGAATTATAGCGCAAGCCACCGGTAAACATACCCAGAAAGGAATTGATCCCCAGGTCTCCGTAACGGACAAGAGCACAGGAAATCGCAAAAACGAGGTAGGCCGCGGTAAGCGCGATCAAGGCAAAAAAAAGGATGGGAAGAAGTTGTTTTAATTCAAGGTCGATCCATTTGTGGCGGTGCGCCAAAACTTTGTAGGCATGGGTACTAACGATGCCCCCAAAAAAAGGAATGATTACACTGATCACTCCCAGCAAAAGACCATCGCCAGGCCTGATCTGATAATAAGACCAATAGGCAGCCGCACTGCCCCATCCCAATAGCTGGCAGATCCAGTAAAGACTTAATTTGTTGAACAAATTTTTTTGCAACATATGCTATCCCGATTATCGACTTCTGTTTCGTATGGGATCAAGCGAATATAACTAAATGATCGTGCCTTCTGAAATAAGACTCCTGGCTACCTCCCAACTGGTGCTATTTGGGGGCACCCCCTAGAACGCTTATCCTGTTTTTGCTGCGTTTAAAGTGGATAGACTGCACTTCTGTAATAAATTTTCCGCCCCTCATAAATTGTGGTAATTATGCATGGTGACCATTCTTTTTTTGAACCTAAACAAGCTTTACCATGCGTATTTTTCTTGCTTTTATAATGGCTTTTATAGTGCTCGTTCAACCTTGCTTTGGACAATTGGATAACTTCCAGAATCTTGGATTTGAGACCGAAGCCGCAGATAGTTTATCGACGAAGGCCTTTTGGCGTGCGAACGAAGGAACGCAGGTAAAATCCAACTTTCGCGACCTAAATAAAAGGGACAATCCTTGTGTAGAAATATTCGGTACCTATACGGATAAAAATGCCGGTTACATATACCAACAGCACCCGGTCGAAACAACGGATTTCTTAAAACTGCGGATTTCAGCGAGCCTCAAAAGCGAGCGGGTCGAAAACGGTCAAGGTTATATCTATTGTTACACGAAGAGGAAACACCAATACCTCCAATACAAAAGACTGGAGGAACAAGCGATGGAAGGGACGGAAAATTGGAAAACAGTGAGTATGGATTTTTGGGTGGTTCCTCAGGTGGATATGATTAGGATCGGGGCTGTCTTGAATGGCGAGGGACGACTTTGGATAGACGATTTCAAGATAGAAGTGCTTCCGCCCGAACGTTGTGAATTAACCGCTGAAAGGAAGGCTTTTATGAAGGAATGCATGGGATTGATCAGTGAGTACTCCCTTTTCCGCGAAAAAATAGATACTTCCGCTTTGATGGAGCATTGGAAAGACTTCTCTTCTTGTGCCGAAGACAGAGATGGTGTATATGAAGGATTGAGGGTTATTCTTGGAATGATTGACAATCACAGTCGCCACTGGTCTAAAAGGACCGTTGAACAGTGGTCCAATACCAGTTCAAATGAGCGTTACCAATTAAAACTGGCGACGGGGTATCGAATTGACGAACAACTCGCTTACATCAGTATGCCGTCATTGGGTAGCGGTGACGAAAAAACCAAAACCCTTTTTGCCGACCATCTCCAACACCTGATCGATTCGCTGGATCATCCGAAACTAAAGGGCTGGGTACTGGATTTGAGAGAAAATGATGGAGGCAACTGTTGGCCGATGTTGGCAGGTATCGGTCCGATCCTTGGCGAAGGAGTCTGTGGTTATTTCAAAGAGAGAGAAAATTATTATGGATGGTCCTATAAAAAAGGAGGAAGTTACAATGGTAGTTATCCTCAACTTCAGGTCAGTCGGAAGCCGTATCAACCCCATTCCAAATCTGCTCCGGTTGCTGTATTGACGGGGCCGGGGACAACTAGTTCCGGAGAAATTGTTGCTGTGGCCTTCAAGAACCGGCCACTGAGCAAGAGTTTTGGCCAAAAAACCGGTGGCTATTCTACGGGCGTCAACAACTATGAACTATCCGATGGCTCCCAATTGCTGCTAACGGGATCGGTATACGTAGACCGGGCAAAAAATGCCTATCCGGACGGGGTCGAACCCGATGTAGCGGTTTCTACTGCTGGCCGTATTGCCGGAGATCCAGTATTGGAGGCGGCTATTTCCTGGTTGGAAAACTTGAAAAAATAACCTTAAATTGTCCTCCCATGAGGACAATACTATGGTGGACAATTTGTGTTTTGATGCTACAGGCTTGTCATGCTAGTCGAACCAATTCATCTGTAGCGTCAAAACCCTGGTGGCAAGAGGCCAGTGAAGAAGAGTTGTTGGATTCGGTGCAGGTCCAGACCTTTCGCTTTTTTTGGGATTTTGCTGAACCGGTTTCCGGATTGGCCAGAGAACGATATCATCCGACCGGCGTTTATCCAATGGAAGACTCTCACATCGTTACGAGCGGAGGTACTGGTTTCGGACTTATGGCAATGATCGTAGGGATCGAGAGAGGATTTATCAGCCGTAGAGAAGGAGTGGAGCGTTTGATGGATATTGTCGACTTCCTAGAACAGGCCGATCGCTTTCACGGGGCTTGGTCACACTGGATCAATGGGAAAACAGGACGAGTCAAACCCTTTAGTAAAAAAGACGATGGTGGCGATTTGGTAGAAACATCTTTTCTCGCAGCAGGTTTACTCTGCATTCGACAGTACTGCAATAAGGACCTGGACACCGAAAAAAAACTACGGGAAAAAGTCGATCAACTCTGGCGTTCTATTGAGTGGAACTGGTATACGAATCAAAGCGATGATCTTTTTTGGCATTGGTCGCCAAATCATCATTGGGAAATGAACTTCGCTTTACGGGGGTACAATGAAACACTGATTACTCATGTGCTCGCCGCTTCATCACCGACCCATCCGACCGATCCTCGTGTTTATCATCATTGCTGGGCCCGCGACGGTAACATTAGAGCTACAGACCAGTACTACGGACTTGATCGGATTCTGGACCATTATCCAACAAACGATTCGCCGGTGGGACCTCTCTTTTGGGCGCACTATTCGCATTTGGGACTGGATCCACGGAATCTCAAGGACCAATATGGGGATTATTGGCTTTTAAATAAGAATCACACCCTGGCTCATTACCGGCATTGTGTGGAAAATCCACATGATTTCGTCGGGTATGGCCCCGATTGTTGGGGGTTGACTTCCAGTTATTCTCCCAAGAATGGCACCATTGGTTATTCTTCCCACCGCCCCGATCGCGACATCGGAGTCATTTCACCGACTGCAGCCGTTAGTTCCATTCCGTACACTCCCGAAGAATCAATGGCGGCCATCAGGTCTTTTTTTGGTCAATACGGAACGCAATTAGTGGGGCCCGCTGGTTTTTATGACGCATTTCGACCTGCTGATGGCTGGGTCGCTCCCCGTTATTTGGCCATTGACCAGGGGCCAATAATTGTCATGATTGAGAATTATCGCACCGGCCTTTTGTGGGATTTATTTATGTCTTGTCCGGAAGTTCAAGCTGGGCTAACCAAACTGGGTTTCACCTGGAAGTAATAGATTTTTTTATTTTGTAGTCTAGAAAATTCGTAGAATTTCTAGAATTGCTAGTTATGAACTTAAATCAAATTACCGTTCCTTCACGCGATCTTTCAACGTCAATTCCTTTTTATCAGCAGCTCGGATTGCGTTTGATTGTGCATTCGACACCGCATTATGCTCGATTTGAGTGCCCGCAAGGAGATGCTACATTTTCGTTACACCTGGTGGATGAATTGCCGCACGGAGAAGGGATTTATGTATATTTTGAGTGTGAAAACTTGGATGATTTTGTAAAAGATTTGATCGAGAAAGGAATCGTTTTTGACGAATTACCGAGTGACCAGCGTTGGCTCTGGCGAGAGGCCAGATTGAAAGATCCGGATAACAACCAACTGATCTTGTTTTTTGCGGGAAAAAATCGAAAAGACCCGCCTTGGAAAATTAAGTGAACTTAAGAAGCTGTTAAGATTTAGTTTTTTGAATAATATGAGCTGCATTCCTGCCTGGTCAGTCAGACAGGTTTTTGTTAGGCAAGGCGCCAAAACCGGAGTTATGCCTAAGTATAATGAGGATTTTGGTAACGCAGCATGGCAGAAAAAGGTGCTCATATTAACAATAGTATT
>JANQRV010000623.1 GCA_028284395.1 Saprospiraceae bacterium | reverse complement strand
CAATGTTTGGCGCTGTAGGCGAGATTGCCGCCAAAAACTTGATCTTTTCCACTTAAATAGCCCGAAAATGATTTCATGTACAACAGCTTTCCGGTCCATAGATTGTTGCTCGAGGCCAGGTTGTATTCGAAACCCAAGTTTTTGTCCGAAAGGCAACCCTTACAAGGGTCAAATAGGGGGGAATCATTGAAAAGTGATCGATTTACAAAAATGGCAGAAATATTGCTTCTAGCGAATACACGCCGCTGTACCGCCGCTACCGTGAAGTTTTGAGCATGAAAATCCTCATCCAATGCACCCGTATGCATGTTCATGACTCCAATACGCCAATCCCGGTTAATTTTACCACTTAGTCGGGCACCAAACCGGATCGGAGTATTAAGGCCGATCCGCCGGGAAAAAAAAGGACGTAAACTTCGATAACCGAAGTTGGCGAATAGGTCTCCGTTTTCCAGAAAAAATTGTCTTCGCTCCGGAAAGAAAAGTTCGAATCGATCTAGGTTGGTCTGCTGAACATCCACTTCCACCTGCGAAAAATCAGGGTTAACTGTTAGATCCAGATTAAGGGACGAACTCAAGGCGATTTTTGCATCGACTCCAAATTGCCCCTCGAAATCAGTGTCTCGGTTATTCTCATAATCCTTATTTGCTCTTCCAAGTGCATAAGGAATGACCGATATGTTTAACCCCGGCGGCGGCGGTGCTTCATCCCAAAGCAGCACGCCAGTATAAGCTAGAGAGGCCGTAGGAAATTGACGTGGGACTGGCGCCCATGCGGACTTTTCCGCAGTTTTTAAATCTAGTCTGCTAAAATTCACGCCCCATCGCTGGATTCCCTTTTTATACCGCAGCGTTTTAAAAGGAACAGCCATTTCGAAGATCCATTGATCATCGGTATTAGTGACTGCCGAAACCCATTTATTTTCCCAGCTTAGGTCGACATTCCCGCCTTCAAACATCAAACCGTCCCATTGAGCCCCCATGGCGTTAGATCCAAAAGTAAAGCCATTTGTTTGGTCGTCATAGGTATCCAGGAAGAGTAAAAAATTGTCATTCTTGCTGAAGGAAAAATCTCTACGTAAGGACTCTACCATTGATGCTCCTTCCGCTTTTTCGTAGTTAACTGCAATTAAATAGAGGTTTTCGTCATCGTAGAGCATCCTAACTTCCGTTTGTACCATAGCCATTCCAGTATCCATGGGTAGCACTTGATGAAAATCTTTAGCGATCTCAGCTTTTTCCCAGGCGATATCATCTAAATTTCCGTCGATCTTAATCGGAGCGGACACTCTGTGAATGCGATATTCAAATTCCGCATTTTTCTTCTGTGCAGTTGCCGAAACAGTGAAATTCAATAAGAAAAATAGAAACAACCAGGAGCGTTGCTTCTGGCAGAAAACCGTCAGATAGGTCATTATAATTGCTACATTTACTTGTTATGATTCTAGCACTTTGCGCGATCCGTACAGCATCTGTTCCTGATAGGTCCGGCACCGGAAAACTAAGTTCTCGTATTGCAAATATAACAAACCAAATTATTGCACAGTGATAGAACTTGATCGATCATCGCCGCATCATGGGTACATCCATGCATTGTTCGGGAATTCGGAATGCGGCAATCAAAGCCGGGGCATCCTGACTGATTTCCTTCACCAATTCTAAAACCAATCTTCGGATGGCTTTGCTCTTTACGCCCTCCAAATAACCGGCTTCCAACCAATAACCCTTGTCTTGCTCCATGGTGTGTAAGGCATAAAGGTTACACAATTTCTTTAAAACCTTGCGAATGGGAGCATCTTGACATGTGCCTACGGCTTTTTGAAATTGTTCAAGAATAATTCGATCAATGTAAGCTTTGGCGAGGTCAACTAAGTGTTGTTGACAGGCAATAAAGGCATCATAGGAGTCCATACCATCGTCTATCCTGCTTTTCAGTCGCCTAGCAGCAGTCCCCAGACTTTGATTTTCTCGAAATCGAAAAGCAGCAAGGTGGAATTCGGGGTCGAGCAAATGTTCTCGAGCGGTTCTGCGAACCACGATCGGGTTAAGTTCGGTGATAGTGGTAGCTGCCCCTTTGGCTACATAATTGACGAGGCCGAAGATTTTGTGTTCGTGAAATTGTTGACGAAACTCGGACAAGCGTCCTTTGGCCACTAATTGTAGAAGAACAATGTTATCTCCCTCGAATGTCGTATAGATATCCGAGTCTGCTTTCATGGCAGCAAATAGATTTTCAGCGAGATAACCGTTACCTCCACAAGCTTCCCGACAAGTTTGGAGCGTTTCGGTGGTGTGCCAAGTGCTCACTGCTTTCAATCCGGCAGCCAATGCTTCTATTTCACGGGCATCCTCCTCGGTTACGTTTAAAAAGCGTTTCGCCATGTAGCGGTGAGCAAAGTGAAGGGCATACGATTTAGCCAATGCCGGGAACAAGCGCAATTGATGCGTTTGGTAGTCCATAATTCGGGTTTCCAATTCACCATTGCGGCCGAATTGACGCCTTTTGAAAGCATATCGAATCGCCAGCGCCAGTCCTTTTTTACAGGCACTTAAACCATTCATCGGAACGCAGACGCGACCTCCTACCAAAGTACCCAGCATGGTGAAAAACCTGCGGCCAGGGTTGGGTATGGGGCTACTATATTCACCTTCCGGGCTAACGCTGGCAAAGCGATCAAGTAAGTCCTCTCTTGGAATTCGGACCTGATCAAACCAGATTCGGCCGTTGTCAACACCATTCAATCCCAACTTCTCCCCACAATCCTCAATGCCGACACCTGGCATGAGTTGGCCCTCTTTCGTGCGGATTCTTACCACAAAAGCATGTACCCCGTAGTGAGAGTCTTGAGTATATAACTGAGCAAAAACAGTCGCCATTTGGCCGTGTACAGCTGCATTGCCGATGTAAGTCTTTCGCGCACTGGGCGAGGGAGTATGTAAAATGAATTCTCGCTTTTTGGCGTCGTATTTAGCGGTAGTCTCAATGTCTCTCACATTAGACCCATGATTTTCCTCGGTCATAGCAAAACAACCTGGAATTTCTAAAGTACCGATTCCACCAAGGTATTTTTGATGGTGATGATCTGTTCCTAGTGCGAGAATACTGCCACCAAACAATCCAAACTGGACACCAAACTTAATCGAAAGACTGAGATCATGATAACCAAGTGATTCGAAAACAGCGATGTAACTACTCATATCTTCTTTTCCCCCTACTGTTTTAGGGTAGGCTAGTGCACCCCAGCCTCTGTCAGCCAATTGCTGGCACCAATTCATTATGTGCTCTCTATAAACATCTTTATCCGTGATTACTTGTAATTTGAAGGCAGGGTCATTAAATAATTCTCGCGCTTGTCGTCGAATTTCAAAATGGTTGCCTTCTAGCAGATCCGCCAATTTTTCAATATCAAAATCGCTGGATACGTCAGATTCTACTACCTCCGGCAGAGCGGCCGGTTCTACCAATAAATCTCTTGAAGCTTCATGACTGATGACTCCCAGGGCATCTTCTATCTGTTGTAATGCTCTACAGGCCTCGTCACTGTTACAGGGCAAACCAGACGGATCATTCATGCCAATGGAGGCAATTTCCTGCCCTAACTGGGCGAGGCCTCTTTTCTGGTTTTGGTCAATGTTGGCAGCGGCGCTTCTAATCCAGTCGACCCACCGCTGCATTTCTCGGGCATCTGGAGTGCGATCAGGATGCAACCAACCAAGCAGGTACTCTTTTTCATCGGGGGCCAACCAAGGTTGCGCATCGATCTTACTCCTGATCAGTTGAATTTCCGATGGTGTCAGCACTGCATCAGCCCATGCTACATAAAACATCGGCAGGAAAGTGATTACATTGGGAGACAGATCTTCAGGGGGTGAAGTGATTGTAGCCATAGCATGATACATTTTGGACAAATATAAGGTTCAGCGATCAATAATCTCATCGGTCCCCAGATATCGTCGATCTTTGTGCGTAAACCAAGCTCTCTTTCGTGGAATTTTTAAACCGTCTACGGTTGCTTCACCGGAGAGCAAGATGTATTCTCCGTCATTGTCTCGTTCATTGTGGTAGAAACGATAACCACGCAAAGCAAAAGTTTGTTGGTCGAAGTAGAAATACCAAGTATCCCGACCCACTTTGGGCTCATAAGAAACCTTTAGTTCATAGAAGTCTTGGCCAAAAAAATGACGCAATCGAACTGTTGAGTCGATAATGGTTCCTTCATCCCTTAATTTCATCGGGAGGCCCCATAGATAGGAATAATAGTTCTTAAACATAGCAGTTCGATTGCAATTTAGTCGAAATCTATCTGTAACTTCCTCGGAAATGATTTCCGAGCCATTGAATTCGTGACGACATCCTCCTGGGCCGCCTAAGGATCGAAGGATGCGGTGTTGCTTTTTGATCTGCCGAAGTTCAAAACTTCCTGATTGATTGTCGATTGTTACATCTGTTAGTTGGTAAGTGCCCGGCCGGCTTTCGTAAAAATGAAAAAGAAACTTCCCACTTTCCCACAAGTTGGAAGGGTCGTGATATGCAATGCTTTTTTCTAGCAGATCAGAGGCCTCCATATCGGTCGCACGAATATTCCACTCTCTTAGTAATTGTTCGTTCATTCGGATGTAGTGGGGGTTGTCCGCTTCTTTTGCCAGGGTCAAAGCTTTTTCCATCCTTTCAATTGCAATATCCGTATTGCCTAATTTGTATTCGATCAAGGCATGATAATGGAGATAGCCATGGTGTTCGCCATCGAGTTCCAGCTTCTTTTCGATCCATTTTTTCGCTTTTTCCAGGTCGAGATTATTGTCCAAGTAGTATCTGGCTGCCTTATAATAGTCATTGCCATTCGTACTATTTGCCAACGAGTTATTGATGTTGTCTTCCATTTGCTCGCGGGTCCGGAATTGGATTGGTAGCCTCACGCGGACGTTTTCCCATTCGATCGTAAGATCTGCAGATGTGTAACTGATGTTCATCCATCTGATTTCCATTGTATTGACCCTCTTGACTAATTCCTCTACATTTGCCTCGTATGAAACAACATTTTTTGAGGCAGAAAATCCATTACTACCCCAAAGTGCCGTATCGCTGTTGAGTATTATTTGCCAGGATGATTCTCCGGGAATAGTATAAATTGCGTAGGTGCCAGTAGGAATGTTGGTGCCCTCGATGATTACGGGTCTATCAAAGAATATCTTTGTCGACTCATTGGCTCCGGTTCTCCAAACTTCTTCATAAGGCAGCAATTCGCCGAATATTTTTCGACCTTTAAGGCTTGGACGATGATAAGTGATGATCGTATTAGTAAGGCCGATCTGTTGTTGAACCGCAGCAGCAGGACTGGCTGGAGGACTGTGTAATTGGCAGTAAAGGAAAATCGGTAAAAAGGTCAATAGCACAAAGACGATGGTGGTAATAGATTTTGGCATGATACAGGATCT
>JANQRV010000622.1 GCA_028284395.1 Saprospiraceae bacterium | reverse complement strand
TGCCCAAATGGTTGCGGTGTTTAACTAGAATGCGGTATTCTCCCGCCGGGATCGAAAAAGTGAGCGGTCCTCCGTCGGGGGCAATGATGATTCCGTCTTACGGACCTCGATTAGTGTGCTGTTCTTTAATTTGATCTGAATTCTTTGAGAAGACTCACTAATGAAAATAAACGGTTTTTATCCCTAATTACCTGGAAGTTCTCGTGCCCTTTACGCACGCATTTTGTCTCCCAATCAAAATTATAGTTACCAATACCATTTACCAATTCTGATTTGAACCTAATAGCACCCTGTTTTAACTCGAAAAAACCAAATGAATTGTCAGTACGATACGATTCGTACCTATTTATCTAGATTAGTGCCTTTATGTTCCTGTTAGTATGTTTCTATAAACTAAAGTCAAGAGGTATTAAACCGATTTCTTCGTGGACAACAGGTCTTAAAGTTAGGTACGCATTTGGTGCAAACTGGACAAAATGCTTATTGGTGTTTCTCTCTTCAATTTCTGCCAAGCTCTTAACCTTTGAAAACAAGTCCTTTACTAAGGTGGATTACAGAGAAATCCTGAACAAGGAGAGCACGCTAATAGCATCAAATTTCGAAAAGATATATTATATTCGTTGCAGGTCGCTGGTCGTGGGCTCTAGACGCGTGTTGCACGGCGGTAGCTGGAACAACAACCCGGTCAACTGCCGGGTGCTTCCACTGAACAGATCATCTTCCTGCCCTCTTACCGAGGCAAAAAAGTGCTACGCACTTGAAACAGTAGTGTCGGTAGTAAATGAATGTGAAGACTCTACTGTTTCACTAACTTAATTTCATAAGAAATCAGTAGTCCCATACTATGCCGAATGAATACATCTCCCATCAAATTAAAGACCATCGCTTCAAAATGGTTTTGGTGCGGGGCGGTACATTTAGGATGGGAGATGACGAAAGTGAGTTTAGCGAAGAGAAGCCAGCCCATCCTGTTCAACTACAAGACTTTTATATCAGCGAATTTCCTGTTACCCAGGCGTTATGGAAAGCTGTGATGGGGCCGCAAAACAATCCTTCCTATTACAAAGGTAATGATCGTCCGGTAGAGACGGTTTCCTGGCTAGATACCCAACAATTTATGGATCGGCTGAATGGAATGATTAAAGGCAGCGTCCATCATTTTCGTTTGCCTACGGAGGCTGAGTGGGAATATGCTGCTCGTGGCGGTCCTCACCAAGCCTCTGGTATTTTTGCGGGTGGGGAACACTTGAAAGAGGTAGGCTGGTATCGAAAGACAAGTCATAAAGAAACGAAGGATGTAGGCCAATTACAGCCCAACGAATTGAGTATCTACGAAATGAGTGGCAACGTCTGGGAATGGTGTCAGGATTGGTACGCCCCGGGATATTATCGGAAGTGTCTTAATAAAGGTGTTGTTGAGCAACCAGCTGGGCCTGTTAGAGGCTCTGAACGCGTGTTGCGCGGCGGTAGCTGGGACTACGGCCCGGTCTTCTGCCGGGTGTCGTACCGGAATGCGCTTCATCCGGAGGGCCGCGACGGCCATGTTGGCTTCCGCTTGGCGAGGTCCCCGGTCAGTGGAAGCGGAGCGTCCTTCGAGCAAAAAGAGGCCGTAGGAGCCACATAAATGCGGGAAATAATTGGCCATTCGATGAGCGCCGGCCGCTGTTGGTAAAACAAAAATGAATTGGCAGCATGAATAAGCATCCCAGAATAACAAAGCTGGAACAACATTTGGATCGGGCCATGCAATTGCTAAAAGGAACAGTTGAACATAGCATGAGACAGACTTTTCAGGCTCATTATGTGGAGAGGAATGGGCAAATAGTGTCCCTGAACCTGGGGCAATTGAACCTGAAAGACCAGCAAATCGATTTCTTGACTGATTTTCCCTTTTTGGAGGGTTTGAATTTGATGGGGAATGAATTGGAACGCTTGACTATCCCAGATCATTTGAGCAGATTGCGCTTGCTTGATCTGAGTGAAAACAAAAACTTGTCGGTATTTGAACTACCCATTTCGTGTGAAAACCTGGAAGTCCTCGATTTGAACGAATGTGCTTTAGAACAATTTATCTTACCGGCCAAAACCATCCATCTCCGGAAGCTAGATATCAGCCGAAATAAGCGACTACAACAAATAAATATACAGGGCCCTTGCCCGACCTTGCAGCATCTGGATTTAAGTGACAATCAGCTGAACGGCCTCGAATTACAGGAAGGGTTCACGCAATTAAGGTATTTGTACCTCAATGATAATCAACTGGCTTACCTGACATTTGACAATCCGCTGCCGGAACTGAAAACTTTGCATTTGCGGAATAACCAACTCAATAACTTACCGAAATACATACTGGGCTCTGCCAAACTCGATGCTTTGTATATGCACGGCAACCCCTGGAAAGAGATTCCGGTGGAATTCATCGAAGAGGATGAACGAAAAAGCTCCTGGGAAAAGGTACGTGGCTATCTACGACCACTGGCCAAGCTAGATGCTGCCCAAAAGGTGTCGAATGACGAAGTAAAGCTGGTGTTTTTGGGCAATAGCACAGTGGGAAAATCCAGTCTGTTCAAATACCTTAAAACAGGCCAATACGACAAAAAGGAGCCCTCTACACACGGTATCATTAATGTCTTTTGGAAAAAGGAAGAGCATCCGCAGTTGAAGCAAAATGTGAACGTCTGGGATTTTGGTGGTCAGGAGTTTTACCATGCCACCCATCGACTGTTTTTGAGTTCCAATGCGGTCACTTTAGTGCTTTTTGATGAGCAGACAAATGTACAGGCGATCGTTCCAACAAAAGTGAAAATCAAGAAAGGTAATGAGGTAATTGACGCCACAGAAGAGATGGAGCATTTTCCGTATGCTTATTGGCTGGACAGCATAGCACATTTTGGCGGATATACACAAGACAGATTGCAAGAGATTGGTGAGCGTACCCTATTGGTGCAAACCAAATTCTTGGATAGTCAGGAGCGGGAAATCCTGATTCCGGATACCATTCGAGGCAAGTACGGCCTCAAGGATGCAAACATTCACCGCATCGATACCGAGGGAGCATGTGATGAAAACCCAAAGGCGACGACACGTTTCCAGCTGTTCAAAGACCAGCTTTTCCAAACCCTGGAATCGGCGACTCAAAGCTTTGAATTACCCAAATATTGGCTCACCATTAAGGAAAAAGTCAGGGAACTGGCCGAACAAGAGCAAGCTCATTTGATGTATGCACGCTATCAAGGTATTTGCGAGAAGATCCGGCCCAATATCAGTGTGCTGGAGGAAGGAGAGCAACATTCGGAACTGGAAAATTTGACGGGATATCTGCACGAAATCGGGGTTTTGCTTCACTTCAAAAATGAGGTCAATCCATTGCTCAGCAATCGTGTCTTCGTTGATCCGGAGTGGGTAGCCGAAGCCATTTATGAGGTGTTGGACTATGATGTGGTGACACACAATCATGGCACTTTTGATCTCACACATGTGCAAAAAGTGGTCCGCTCCAAAGGGGTCGAGGCACAGACCATGGTCGATCTGATGAAGGCCTTTAGATTGATCTTTACGGTAAAAGACAAACCGGATCAGTTTGTCGCTCCTCAATATTTGCCGGTTAAGAACCCGGAAGCCAATAGCAGATCTTTCAAAAATACGCGCAAGCGTTGTTGTCATCACCTGTTTTCACTGTTCTATCCGACTTTTTTGCCGCGCAGCATCATGACGGGGTTCCTCTGTAATTATGGTGATCTGTCGGAAAATCTATTTTGGAGAGATGGCATCGTTATTCAAAAAGGGGTAGCAGAAGGCACTCTGTATGAATACTTGATTGAACGCCAGACAGATACTTGGCAGACCATTGCCGTCTATGGCCAAATTCAAGATGAACAATTGACCTCGGAGCTCTTTGAAGTCTTCTTGGGCCTGAGTAAGGAAATTGCAGATCTACATGTTTCTGTAAACGGGGATGACTTTGTAGCACTTCAACCTCTGGAGGAAGCCCTGCAAATAGGCAATGCCAAGGTACGCTCCCAAAAAGGGAATTTTTGCGATGTGACAGATTTTTCGACACTTTTTCAAGGAAAGGGCAGTATGGAAATGGGCGGTCTACGTCATCGAGCGGCGAGTCACCCCAAATCAGAAGAATTACGGGAGCAAGAAGAAGCGTCTACTCCAAGTGTCTTATTCTTGAGTTCTTGCCCGCCAAAACTTCCGGCAATGCGTTTTGGTACCGAGCAACGCCTGATCGAAGATGCTTATCGCAGTGGAAGGTATCGAACCCCGGGCAAAGAACCTGTAGATAAAACTGATGTCCACGGCACTGAAATATTGCCGCTTTTGTCTACCTATCGGCCGGAAGTGCTGCATATTTCGGTACATGGCTCTAAAGTAAGTAACGAGCTCCTCTTTATGGATAAGAATGGTGGCACAGATCGCTATAAACCAACGGATTTTTGGGAGTTAATTGCTCGCTACCGGGATGAGCACAGAACCTTGAAGGTCATTCTGTTTAATGCTTGCCACTCCATCGAACATGCCGAACTCAACCGGCACTACGCCGACTGTGTCATTGGCATGCAAGACTACATCCCCGATGATATGGCCCTGACCTATACCGAAGTTTTTTACAAGAATTTGTACGCAGGTATTGCAGCGCAAGATGCCCATGCAGAAGCTATCTCGTATATCAGGAGAGTCGAACAACATTTCACTGATTTCGCGGACCGCAAATTTGATTTTTACGAAATTCCAGTACTTTTTTATAAAGGCAGACGATTATGATACAATTTCAGCAGAACCTATTGAAAGGTTATGGTTACGATACCATTGCCCTACCAAAAGAAGACATCCACCCGTTGTTATTGCTAGCCCGAGCGGGAGACAGCGTCAGCTCCCTGGATTGGCCCCTTCAGAACTTATTTAAGCCGGACCTAGCCCCGTTGGTCTTACCTAAGCGAAAGGTTTCGGCCATCCATGCCGATCGTATGTTCACCTTTGACGCCGGACTCGGTTTGGATTTCCTTTCCGCAATTTTCCAATTTTTCAATCTCGATGACAGCCAATTAACAGCTGGAATCAAGGCCAACCGCAACCTTACCCTGAGTTGCAGTTTTCAGGAAGTAACCGAGGAAAAAGTGGCGCCCCCCGATATCGATCATTTCCTTACCGGAGCCATTCCCCTGGAAAACGAATTTCGCACCTACGAAAAAAAACTTAAGGACAGTGAACTTTACGTCATTACTGAAGTGCTGCGCGCTTCCACTTTCAAAATAGAAATGCTTCAGTCTGCAGACGCAGGCTTCAATCTCGATGTAGCACTGGCCAAATTAGCTGAAGGAAAAACCCATTTGGAGCGACAAAATGAACGCAGCTATGTCATTACAAACGATTCCGAATCGGATTTGGCCTTTGGTTTTAAAGCTTTCAAAATCATCTACGACAAAGCCAGTTGGTGGCAGTTTTGGAAAGCCGATGATGCCGGATTTCGCCTGAAAAGGGAACAGGGTGCGGTGATGCGCAGTCTGGCGCCAGAAGAAGATGGTATGGAGGTATTGGAGGTTGCTGAGGGGGTAGTGGCGTTGTAGTCAACTTTCAATCGACAAGGGGAAGTTTTAAAAGGAATCGCACTTAAAATTAAGTCAGAACACTAAAATGATTAACCAATCCTCCTTATTACCGGATATACAAATATTTGATTTCATAGAAGAGGGAGACTTCTTTGTTGAACATCCCGACTACAAAAGAGTAGCCGAAGAATTGGGACTAGGAGAATGGAACAATGTGGTATGGATCGGCCGACTTTTTGCGCTCGACAATGATTATGGAGAACATTGGTTCGACAACTGGGAGCTAGTGGAAGAAAAGGAAGAGTTGATCAAGAAATTGGACTATGAAGAATCCGCTATTTTCATGCTGAATCCCGAACGATTCAAAGATGGCAAGGACGGCCCGTGTAACACCGATGCATTTCGAAGACAATTCTGGACAGATGTCCTAAGGAATTTAAAGCTGAACCTTTCGACCCTGATCGAAAAAGCCAGGCAAATCAACGAAAAAAATCGAGCTTCCGGATTTTCCCGGGAAGGTTATTTGGAGGATTTTGAAGATAGGGTAACAAATATCTTGGAAATCTACGCTCCGAATTCTGGCATCTTGAAAAGAAGCAAGACCGTAAAATCCGGCCGGTTCGAGAAGCATATCAAAGAAATTGCTTCTGAACTCCAGATTGGTATGGTCTGTTATTTGCATAAGCAGACCAAGGAAATAGAATCGATCCCAGATTTCGACACTACAGGAATTGATGATACCGAACCCTGGCAAGAACTAATTGATAAATTGGACGAAAACTTTACCGATTACTGGCAATTCAAACAGATGTCTTCTCGGGAAGCCTTTCAGATAATGGAGCAATTTGCTGAGCAATTAAACGATGAAAATTTAAAACAGGAATTATACCGGGCCTTGAATCGACGAAGTCCCTTTCAGAATTTTAAATTTGTCATTGATGGTTCAGGGAAATATCGCGAGCAATGGTTTGCGTTCAGAGATGGCAAATATGAGGAATTTGTAATGGAGCAAATGGAGGAATATGCTCGGTGGGAAAATAGGGGGAGGGATTACAGATAGCCGAATTGCCGGAAGAGGCCAGAGTCATCATCCGAAAAAGAATACCCATTTGGACTACTTACGACGAAAAAGAAATTTTGCACGATGCCATAGAGGAATTTTCTGCCATTAAGGACTTCTTTTTCCATGCTGACGGACTTTACCTTTATGTTTATCATTCCCAAATTAATTACGCCCGAGGTCAGGATGAAAATCTAAGTCGCCAAGAAGCCATCGAGCATTACGGCGAAGGCATTTTAATCATGATTTTCATCCAGTTGGGTCAGTGGGGCTTATTGAAATCTGGCTAGAAAATACGGGGAGCATTTGGGACGAGATTCTTTTTTTGATATTGAGCCTAATTCTTAAAACAATCCATTCTGTTCAAATCGTTGTAGCAATACTTTCGACCGCCCATAATCCCGCCGAATGGCTTTCATTTTGTTTTTAAATGCCGGAACTTGGTTTTGGAACTGGGCAAGCTCTTGCAGGTCCTTTAAAGTTGCTGTTGCCGAATCATAGGATTTACCCGTTTTTAGTTTTAGGTTAGAGTAGACACT
>JANQRV010000608.1 GCA_028284395.1 Saprospiraceae bacterium | reverse complement strand
CCGGGTCAGGATCAGGGTTAGTCCCCGAATCAGGGCCAGGATTAGTTCCCGGGTCAGGATCAGGGTTAGTCCCCGAATCAGGGCCAGGATTAGTCCCCGGGTCAGGATCAGGGTTAGTCCCCGAATCAGGGCCAGGATTAGTCCCCGAATCAGGGCCAGGATTAGTCCCCGGGTCAGGATCAGGGTTAGTTCTATTCAAAATAGCTAATGCCACTCGCTCTTGGCCTACTGAGTCCTTATCAAGAGGAAATATCCCTATAATTTTTGCCGAATTTACTTCAATATTATTTTCATCAGTCCCTTTCGCAATCCAAGCTACCTCATAATATCCAACATTATCGATTGAATCCTTTTTATCGACTCTTGTTCGAAGTTTTCCTTTTGTAGATTTTAAATAGTCTGATCTGATCAAGAGATAATCTGAAGAATCTTCTAATTCCTTAAATGATTTGGAGGTTTTTAACGCATTAAAAATTTTCCTGTTATTCTCCTTTAAGTTTTCAATATTGAGAGCTTGGGGCAGATAATACCAGAAGCTGGTAATCTTCATTTTTAGTTCCAGAAACCTCTTTACCAAGAAGTTCTTCTTGTAATAACTTTTGGCTACGACAGGCTTGCCACTTGTGGCAGATCTTTCTTCCTGACAATCGTTAATAACCTTATTTTTTCTATAGTCCCAAAACAGTGCTTTAAAGTTTTCTTCCATCGATTCCCGCTGTTTCCAATCTGTATTTTGATTAATTTCTAATTCGTCAATAACTGATATAAAACCTTTAAATTTCTGCTCTAATGCACTATTTGATTGACCAAACAATTGTGGTGCACTTTGGATTAAAGGAACCCATACAATGCATAGAATGAATCTAACTCGAATAATTTGTCTCTTCATTTTGCACTTCAGTTTAGTTTATCAAGAAATTCCCTTCCTTACGCTATCTGCCTTAATATCACCAAGTAGAATCGCACAGCACCCCCCCTCTTTTAATTTACCATTTTTGGTATAGCAATCTAGCACATCAACGAAAACCTCCACGGTCTTGGATGTAACATCAGAATAAGTTACTCTCCGACGCGCCTCAGCTCCCTCTATAATATCATAATGTACTCTCTCATATGTTTGAATAAACCGGGCAACAGCCCTCCATCTTTGGGTATCTTCATCAAATTTCAAATCGGAAATAATGCTGATTTCTGTAGCACTAATTTCAATTCTTCCGGACCTTCTATCATTAAGTAATGCCTCGAGATAGTCTTTAACTGGAAATATTTCTATCCCAGTAACTTTACTTGTATCTCGATAAGTTGTAAAAATTTCTATTGTGTGTTCTTCATTATCATCAAATAGATTTTGGGTATCATTGACCAATTCTTGTCTAAAGTCAAATTTATTCTGTTTATCAGCAATATCTCTGATATTATCTGTCAGTTCTCTTACAGCCTCTCTGATCTCTATTCTGATATCTTGAAAATTAAGACAAAGAGGTAGGTCACCTACACTTAATGAATCTGTAACTACCAGAGGCATTGGATTATTTCCATTGGGACATCTTCCCTGGACTAATAGAAGGAGGGCAAACCCAGTGCTTACGAACAACATCACTTTCGAATATATCTTCATTTGTTCATATTGTGGTAACGAAGAAATCGTACAAGTATGCAATTTTTCATCTAAAACCTAGATGGATCGGATCTCCCTGGCATTCTGCATTACGCTCAACGAAATATGCCAACATGGATTAAATCTACCAATTGAACCTAACCAAGTTTACTCTTGTACGAAATCACTCAATATCTAAATACTCAAAAGCCATACTCTTTTTGATAAGCTCGTAGGTTAGCACTCAAATCCCGAATGTCTCGATTCAAATCTCGAATCTCACGCTGAGCCTCAATGGAGGATTGATCCAATTCTGAAATTCTGGTCTCTTTTTTTTTCAGCTCTTCAAGTCGATATAAGTACTGATCTGCAAAATCCTTAAAATTATCATGATCAATCGTTGTTAATTCTAGATCATCTTGTGCATCCGCTACTAGATTTCCTAATTCAGATGAAATGGTATATAAAGATACCTGAATGTCTGATCTATTTTCCTTCAGTAATTCAAACAATTCATCTAGCTGCCCGACAATATTAGAGAGGGCCTCCTCTTTTTGTGATGCAAAGGTCTTACTCTTAATCCATTCAGAAATCTTCTTTGAACAGAACATGTTAGATGCCACAACCAAACCAAATAAAACCATTGAAAATAAGTACAAAAAAGTAAACCCCCCGAGGGCTTTCCTACGTTCTTTGCGATTAAGCATTGGATTAGATGCCATGTTCTTCAATATTTAAGAATTTACTTATCGTCTTCGATTTCTTCGCCTCCGATCTCCACCCATATCTCCAATCTCTTGGTAGGGATGTTCAGAAAGCGACAAGAATAACTCCTTCAGAGAATCTGCAAAAACCTTTGCATCATTAAAGCACTTGAAAAGATCATTCTGATTAAATGGATTATTAAGGAGGTTTTTATAACTAGCTAATACGTCTCGGCCTTCTCCCATATATCGTTCATCTGAATCTTGGAAACTGTTGATAAACTGATAAAGATCCGAGCTAATCTGTTTGTCTTCGGAAGACAAATAAAAAAGGGTAAATTCAAGAGTTTCCGTAAGATTAACAACAAAATTGTAATGGTACACCGTTGGGAGCCTGTGAGCCTCTGGCCCAAGCATTGAAGCATTAGAGGAAAGATATAATCCAATATTTTGTGCTATGTTGTAAGCAATATCCGCCTCATCACCTTGCACAGCTTTCTTCAATAACCTTGTTTTGCGGATAATTTTCGGAGCAATATTCAGACACTCCTGTAAACTTCCAACGACTTTATCACAATAGACATGACGTAAAGTCCGATGGCTATTCAAGCAATAGGATGCTGGAATAAAATTTTCCACTTTTTTCGGCGGACTATGAAGATTATCGGCTTGTAATCTTTCAACTATTAATCTTTTGGAGGAGTTAATTTCCTTCCCTTTTGGACCTACCGAGAAATTGAATTTGGGAATTATATGTTTACTAGTGATTCCCAAGCCAAAATCGTCTCTCGAAAAGGGTTCTACTTCAAGGACAATATCATAGATGCCCGGACTAGAGATTTCAAATGCATGGACATCTTTCCCCAATTGTAATTCATTCTTTAGACTTTTTGTGACCTCAATTCTTTCACCAGATAAAGTTAATGCCCTACACTCTTCTACTTTGACTTTGATCGAACTATTTTGAAACTCATAACTAAATTTGGGATAGTCTCCATCATCTCTGCTCGACGGAAGCAGACCATAGACATCTTCATTAAGGTGAATGCTTCTGCTATCTCTTAACAAATCATTAAATGCGTTTTCCAAAGCTATGAATTCGGAACTCGAGACTTTCATGCCATCTTTCCAATTAATCGGAAACTTTGTTATATCAGGTAGCATATTTATGATTCTTTTCGATTCCTAATTGCGACAATAAAATCTTGATCTTCTATTCCAAGTTCTTGAAGAGTAAGATCGGGGTTTAATAAGTTATTTTGAAAACTCCATGTACTGGGTACGAATAAATTAAACCTTCTTCGAAATAACCACCAATAAGCACCATCTTTTCCTAGATCTATGATGATTTCTCCTTCAAGATCACTACGTTTTTTATTAAATTCCTGTACAGAAAGCACGAAAGCATCTCCTAAAGTCGCGTTAGCAGGATAAAACAGCCAAGATTCCTCCCTTTTTTGGAACAGACCCTTTCTCTTCTTGAAACTTTGAAATACCTTAAAATATACCTCCGCCTTTTCATTCCACTTAAAACTTCCTTTATTGAGGAAACTATCCGGGTACTCCCATTCAATCTCGTATTCCCTATCTTCAATTTGCTGGGAAAAGTCAAAAGTTTTGGCAAACAAAAAGGGCAACATAAAAGTTGCAACAGAAGTTGCAAGATCCGATGAGATGCTTGCATCCTTACTTACTATAAATGCATACAACAATAATCCTGTTGAAACAACCAAACAGAAAAGGAGCGAATACAAAAACTCTGGCCAAAAGGAATCTTTATCTTTGTCCCAAGAATCTCTTTTTGTCCAGTAGAGCTTATTCTTTTTTCTTTTCCCACTCCCATATAAAACAATTAAGTGAATAATGCCCAGTCCTAAAAATAACAATTGGAGAATCAGATAAAGAATATAAGTATTAGTACTTTGAAGCAATGCGCTAGCAGCAGCCCCTAGTGCCCCGTAGATTAATAGTCCCGCCAAAGAATACGTAAGTGTCCGCTTATCTTTATAAAAAGCATCTTTTTTGAGTACAATTAATACGATAGCAAATACTGTAGAAAATCCCACTAAAGTAAGTAAGGCTATTATAGGAAATTGACTAAACACTATATATTAAGGTTTTGAAACACTATAAAACTAACAATTTTTAGCAGCAAATCAATCATGTCGACATAGCTTAATCTATAAAAGAACAAAAGCACATTAAATCCAGGTATTATAACCTAAAACACTCGTCCAATTTTGCTTGGATAGGACAAAATCCTTCTCTGTTCTTTTTGGAATCAGAGTTATCAAATAATAGTAATCCCCGGGCAGAAAAATTGGAATCAGTATTTCTTTTATTGTCCTTTCTTTGCGTCCCTCATTAAAGTAATTTCCAAGCTGGATGGCTTCAAGGTCACAAATTTGAATTTCTAAAGTAGGTAACCCGTCGTAAAATTCACTTCCTAAAGTGAAGCTTTCCCCTAAAGTACTTTCCCCTAAAGGTGGGCCCAAATCGGTCCTGACTGGCACCTTTTTTGGCGGCACAGGTGAAATAGTTACTGCGGTCTCCAAAATGTTGGAAAAACAAAGTGAGACCCGACTCAAGTCTCCTCTAATCCGGTCCAAATTTGGAATTAAATAAGTGATCAAGCTGAGTTGTCTAGGGTCTAACAGTACCCTCTTTTCATTTGTCTTAAGAATTCGAGCAGCAAGACTAGTTTCGGTTTTAAAAAAAACACTTTCCCATTGCACTATGGCAAAACGAGGATGATACAATGCTTGCTCAAACGGTAAGAAAAATAATAAGGCCGCTTCTAGGATTTCCTCAACTTCTTGAATTTCATAATTTCTGTTATCGGATTGGAAGAAAAGCCCCTTGGGCATTCTTTCAAAGATTCCCTCTCTTCTAACAGAAATCTTAATGACCCGATGATCCTCAAAGGGGAAATAAAACTCTTGCAGTCCGTTAATTTCCTTACTAACCTGATCATGAACACTGCCATTCAATTCCACTACAATTTGTTCCACTTCCCTAATAACTTCCTTTGCCAACAGGAATTCCGCCACAAACGATTCTAGTAATAAATCAAATGGCAATCTTTTATCTAATTGATAAATTTCTTGTCGCATTCTTAGATAAAAATAAAATTATTTATCTTCCTCCAGAACTTTCGCTCTTACTGGAATAATCAAATTAGATTTTTTATTGATTAGATACTCCAAACTAAGGCTCTGGCTTCTTAATTTCCGTAGTTCCTCCTCGGAATATTCAGAAGGGAAATAAATTAGGACTTGCAGAATTTTGCCAAATCCAAAACCTGGTCTTGGGTCATTCTCAAAAGAATCCTCAATTTCAACCCTAAGTTCTCCGAATCTTTTTTCCTTTAAGTATTGATTGACAAATGAACATACTTCTTCACGAGAGGAAATATTCCCTCTTCTGAACAATAGATCCTGCAAATGATCCTCAGTGATAGCCTTTTTATGTTTCCCACCTCTAGTGGCAAATAGTAAAAAGGCGCTCTCCTCCTCGATCTTGGCAGAAGTCGACTGCAATTTACCTTCAATATTATTGCCTTTTTCCCCTAGAGTATCCCAGTATTCAACCTTTATTCTGGCACTATTTTCCTCTAATTTTGACAGATCCAGTAAAATATAAACCTGTTCCGTCCCCGAATCCATATTCTTTTCCTTCAATTTGGTTTGCAAGAGCAAATCCATTTCATTTAGATCTAACAGTCCACCGAGTTCTTGTAAAACTTCGTAACTTTTATATTCTTTTCTAAGAATCTGGTTTACAAATGCCAATCGTCGCCAAGTATTATATTTGTCCATTCGACCAATTCCAGATTCACGGATAGTGTAGCAAACCTCGTCCTCAGAATAAAATTTTGAAGCCGATAAATATTTGATTTCTTCGCTGTTTGTAGAGTTAAATACTCTCTTAACTCCTAGAAAGTGATTCTTAGGTTGAATCCTAATAAATTGCAAAGAGGGTTTAAAGTAGTTTTCGTCGTTGATTTCCAATTTGCGATTTACTACGGGGAAATAGTTCATTCCAAATTTCAGTTGCCCAGGGATGTCCTGCAATTTCAAACTATAAGGAAGTTTAATGGTAATCCAGACCAATTTGTCAGTAGAGGTAGCCAACTTATTCTTGATTGAAGTAGCCTGAGAGTCCACATAGTTCGGTAAAAAGGTGAGCGAATTCCCTTCAATTTCATTACGTGAAAAGTCCCATTCAACATCATCCTTGATTTGGAAAAACCGATTTGCTGTATCAGCTAATTGATCAACAATTGCAGCATTCTTCCCTACCATAATTTCTCTTTCTAGATTGTCCCCTACCTCAAATCCCATTTGCACATTAACCCTTTTGCCATCAACCATCCATTTTGCCTTTTCAAGAGCATATACAAGTTTGTTTTTGTCAGTCTTATAGTCTTCATGCTTTTGATTCTCTTGTACAAGATCAATGTACAAGGAAAACCCATTTAGACTACCGACATTGCCATTGAGTTCAATTCCAAGGTGAATTTGAGACAACAACCCTCTATGATCTTCAATCGAAGTTTCGTAAAGAGTTTTTGCAGGCTCTCTAAGAGTTGACTCGGTGAATTCTGTAATAGTTGATTCGCTAATAAAATACCTTATTCGGCCATTAAGAATAGTCGAGGAATAAAAAGGGGTAAAGAAAGTTTTCCCTCCGTCATTTTCTTTAAAAAAATGATCTTGGATAGAGAGAGAATAAGATGAAGTCTTAGGAAGAGCAAATGCTACAGAGAATGCGGGTCTAGACTTTAGAGTTGATTGAGGTATCAGAATTTGTAATAACCGGTCAATCACCCGGTTTTCGGAATCATTTAGCAAATCATATATTTCCTTTATCTCGAATGCGCAGGCACCTGCAAAATGATTCACAAGAGGGTCAAAGTTCTCGATATTTTCGCGATCCCAAAGATATCCAGCCCTTTCCAGGATACTCTGTTTTAGTTCATCAATAGATATATCATAAAGTTTGTCCATATTCGAGTTATTCAAATTGGAAATGTACCGGAATAGACTACCCTAGGTTTTCGCTCCCCAATTATTCTTCCTCTAACAGTAACTGAAATTGACTCCTCATACCCTTGTGTGGCATCCATGACAAATATTTCAATTTCGTCCAATCGCGGCTCATTCTGCTCAATGGATAGCTGTATGCTTTCCTTAATATCGCGGCATATCTGTTCTCTCCATCTGACTTTCTTTCCCTTTTTAGAATTTGGCACGACTTTGAAATACCTGGTAAGGGTTGATCCAAAGGAAGGGTTATATGGCAAACTACCACTTGGGGTCCAAATGATCCTATCAATATTCTCATAAATTGATTTCTCCAAGTCAATCATTTCGACCCTACGCTTCTCCTTTAAAATTTCAAAATCAATGGGTGTTCTGTAATATCTCATCTTAGGTCGAATTCAGATTAATCATCATGCCTTTAATGTCTACATTTTGCATTGGACTTTGAATACTTATCTTTCCATTGGAATTAATTGCACATTCAGAAGAGTTAATAGTCACTTCTTTATCCCCAATCGTTGTTTTTTTAGAGCCTGAAACTGAAATTTCGCTCCCGGAAAGAGATAGATTATTCTCTGCGTTTACAGCTATTTTCTTGGCATTGATCGTTAAAGTTTCTTTTGCTGAAAGAACCATTTCCCCTTGGGTATTAACAGTGATCGAAGCTTTACCATCGGAAATTGTCATGGACATTTCATTTTTAGAATCCGGAGTAGCAATTCTAATAGTCTCCTTTCCTTCCTCGTCACTTATGAAGATTTGGCTCCCTCTACGCGTTTGAAATACTTTCAAATTATTGTCCGAATCATAGGATGCTGGTTTGGCATCCTTATGGTAAAAACTTCCGGTCACTATAGGTTTTTCAGGAGAATCCTCCTCAAATTCTACCCAAACACGATCTCCAATCTCTGGAATCAAATAAAACCCCTTGTCTGCTCCACTATATGGAGTCAATACTCGGATCCATGGGCTCTTTTCTTCCCCCTCTTGTTCCTTTTGCCATTGAAATTGGACTTTGACCCTTCCAAGGCTTGCGTCATCATCATTTACGTCCGTAACTTCAGCCCATTGCGGTTCACATGTTGGGGGAGCCACATTGGAATTCAGCGGGGGAGACTTAAGATCAACCGGCACCGCTTCAAATTCATTTGAATAACCTCCTTCCCTCGAGATAGTTTGTGTAATTTCCGTAATAATGTACTGTCCAAATTCCTCTCTTTGGCTGTTATGGTCAAAGGTATCAATTACCTTTATTTTCCCCCCAATAGCAAGATTTGGGTTCTTACTTCCTCCTAATAATCTTGTCATCTCATTTAATCTGCTTTCTTGTTGAAGTTGGACCACTCTTTCAAATTCCTTTTTGTCGTTTTGAACAAGAATAGGATCCACAGCAGGATTAGTAAAAAGATTATTTTCTGATTTGTCTACCAATATTTTGGCATAATCGCCTAATCCCTGTGCAGAGACTTCTGGGGATTTATCCATTTGTTCATTCTTCAGGTAATCATAACCCAATCCTTTTATCTTCAGCGGTAGTGACTTGAGAACAAGGTCAAACCATTCCAAGCCAGAATCCTTCGACAACTCTAAAGTCTCGGTATCTGCCTTACCAAAATGGACCTGCAGACCGTTATAATAGAACCATTCCCCATACTGTTCGGCAATTCGACAAATAAAGTCGAAGTTACTCTCCTTATATTGAACTAGATAGGGTATAGATTCTTTAAAGTTGCGAGGTGAAACATCCGGTTTAGGAGAATCTCCCGGAGCAATCTTGTCTATATACGGCTCCAAGACCTCATCAACTATTTCTTGAAGAGGTTTGTTGGTGAAAGATCTGGTGTTTACACCGCCATCCAAATAGATAGAGGGGCCATAACCTTTTATGGCCAACTCATTTCCGCCTCTTGTTCTATATTGCGAAATTCCGGTAATAACGCCTTCGAACGTATCTGGCTTCTTGAAAGCATTCTGAATTAAATCGGACTCCTTCTCATAATCAATACCAATCTGGATGCGCTTTCCGACAAAATCTTCAGCCCATTGTCGCAGCATTTTCCGTTCCACCGGCCGCAAAATCCTGACTTCGAACAAATGATGCCAATCAAAACTCTGTTTCAACTCCAATGTTGAAAAATAGTTAGATAGATTAATATTGGCACCTTCTACCTCGATTGTTGCTCTAACCACAGACACGATAACTGGTTTTTATTCTAAGCATTTTATTGAATTGGCTTCTCAATCTAATCTTCGCTGGGCCAGAAGAATTTAAACTCATTTCCATCCACAGTGGCGATTTCCGCTACGATCTTGAATCTCTCAACACTGTTCGCACTACCTCCCTCTGCTACTGTTTCTTCATACTCGATTACGATACCGTTCTTGATATCAATCTTTTTGAACTCATCTCCTTTAGCATCCTTGATAACAATTGAGGCCTCCCTTCCTGGTTCGCCTTTGTGATTTTGATTCATCCATTTAATAAACTTGCCTTTATCCAGGGTAGAATCTTTCCAAATTTCAATGACGATCTTATTGACCACAGAGGAAGGCTTTCCGGAAGGAGTAAGGTCGGTATCTAATTTATAAATTACCTTGTTTAATCTGCTATCCTTACCATCGATACTAATAAAGGACTGATGTGCCATAATCTGAAAAAAATTTAGATATTGAAAAATAATTTGACTAGAATGAGAATTGCTATCATTTTGAAAAATGTCCCTTGGTTGAGGCGCTAGTTGCCTTCCACTTCAGAAGTTGCAGGGTTTTTATTTTCTTCTTTGCTAATCTTATAAAGGAAAGCTTCTGCCACGAAAAGTGGCTTTATTTCTAAATCGATATGAACCACAGATTCATCTTTGGCATCGATCTTAAACCTCTTAAGACTTCCCTTTTCTATCACATTCTTCTCCTCTAATTTTCTAAGAAAATCCAAAATATTCTCTCTTATTTGCCGTCTATTATCAACCGACAATTTTGAACCAATATTAGCATTGAGAAATCTCTTAAGAGACTTGTCAATATAAGCGAAGGTTCTCACAGCTGCATACTGTCTTAATTCTACATTATCTCCTGTGAAAAGAGTGTCATCTCCCCAAACAGTAACTTTGCCATCGTACTCGCCTATCGGATTAAGTTGAGAATTCCTAAAATTTGTAGCAATTGGCTGATTCATTTTGTATCTGTAGCCGTTGGAACCTAACAGTTGGCCATGTTGCACTCCATAAGCAGGCTGTGATATCGGAAGATTATACAATTTTCCAGCCACAGCCATTGCCGGGGATCCGAACAGATCGCCCTCTTGTTCTAATTCTTCAAATTTTTCTCGCAGTCGCAGATAGTTCGCGAAAATGACTGAATTACTCCACATTATTTGTATTCCACCGATCTTTTTACCGTCCTTATTTCTTCTATAATCTATTGTTCCACTTTCAGTTGGCGTATTTTGAAAGTCCGTTAAGAACAACACCTTATATTGATGGGCGATCGCAGTATACGTCTCTATCAACTTCTCATCTAAATATCCAGGGATAACCATAAAAGTATAAACATTGTTCTGGTCAAAAGTGTCGGCAGGGTCTTTGATCAAATCCCTAACTTTGGCACTTACAACCTCGTCATCTGGGTCGGTTAACATCGACCGGTCCACATTTACGATTGTTAGATGCTCGACTTCTTCTGGCCCCGCATTTAGAAAAAATAAATCGAGTTCTCTATAAACTTTTTCCAAATCCCGAGATGCAGTCAAAATCTCTGATAAATTGTTGATTCGCAGTTCTTCTGCATTTTTTCGATTCTCCTCCGTTTTTTCCATCACTTCCTGGGCATTCTTCGTCTGATCTAATAGCGATAATAGAGAATCAACGGTCAGCAACAATTCTTTACGTTCTTCAGCTGATTGTTGATCCTTTAAGAATAAATTTTTTGAAAATTCATCAGCCCCTTCAGCAAAATGTTTGAATTCTGAGTTTATCTTGAGCAGATTATTGAATCCTCCAATCCTGGCCAGATCTCTCACTGCTTTTTTCCTTCTTTCTCTCCAACCGGATGCACTACTTTGATTTAATTCCTGATCCATATTTATTCCTTTTATTATAGATGCTTAAGTTTATTAGGGTCGAGCGATCGATAGATTACTTTGCTGATTCAATTTCTTCCTTTATCGTTCGCAGAAGCTCTGCAAAGGCTGTTCGTCTTTCCTTTTCGTCAAATAATTTTCGAAGATTCGCGCTTTTCTGAACTTCCGAATTGAGTTTTTCATTCATCTGCTCCTGAAAATTAAGTTCTTGTAAAACCTCAACTCTCTTAATAATCTCTTTTGGTTGAAAAGATTTCAGGTTTTTAAAATGAATTGTCTCTGGCTTCTTCTCCGCTCCACTGTCCAACTGCACTGTTACAGACGGCTTTGTATGCTCGAAGACCTTCGACAGAGAGGTTGATTTATCTTTGGGTAGCTGTTCGGGCTCAAACGGTCCTTCCTTTTGAAGGGAAACAACCATCAATGTTTTCAGTGGATTGATATCAGTAACTCCCGCATTCGGTATGACCCCAGGGATAGAAACTGCAAATAAATCTCTTTTATTCATGCTTGATCTTTTTGATAGACAAATTGATTCAGTAATTAGTCCTTGGTCCAGTTAAATTTATTGTTTGGTTCATCATAATCAATAAGGATGCGATCCCCACTTTGGAATTGCCCCTTAATCATTTGTTCTGCAAGAGGTGTTCCGAGCAATTCTTCTATGGCGTCCTTTAGCGGCCGTGCACCGTATTCCGGCGAAAACCCTTCCGCCAATAGATAATCTTCAGCTCCAGTCGTTAATTTCAAGAATATATCCTGTTGTTGCAGCAATTTTGAAAACCGTTTTAATTGAATCTGGAATATTGTGCGGGCTACTTCCTCAGTGATCGGCGCAAAAGGAATAAGACTCATCCTTCGGCCTAAAAATTCCGGCCTAAAGTTCTTTGTTTCTTGTAAGGCAGTTCTGATGGAATCTTTATTTGGTATGACACCACTGCGAAATTTATTGGCAATCCAATCACTAGCAACATTGGAAGTAAATATGACAATAGCATTTGAAAAGTCACCTCTTTTTCCTTGCTTATCATGTACGGCCCCTTCATCAAGAATCTGAAGAAAAATGTCATAAACACTGTCATGCGCTTTTTCGATCTCATCTAATAAAACCACCGAATAGGGTCTCCTCCTTATCTTATTAACCAAGAGGCCACCTTCTTTATATCCGATATATCCTGGTGGAGATCCATACAATAGAGCTACCGAATGTTTCTCCTTAAATTCAGACATATCAAATCTAATCAATGCACTTTCGTCATTAAAAAGAAACTCCGCGAGAGATTTTGCTAGTTCAGTCTTTCCTGTTCCTGTAGGCCCAACGAAGAAGAATACCCCAATTGGTTTGTTAGGTTCTTTTAGATTTACTCTCGATCGTCTTATAACATTCGCCAAGACTTCCAAGGCGTGGTCTTGCCCCACGACTCTTTCCCTAAGATGACTTTCAATGTTTAGCATCTTTTGCTGCTCATCAGTCTGAATTTTGCCGATCGGAATACCGGATTGATAGGAGACAACAGAAGCTACATCTTCTTTTCCTAAAGTTTCTTGAGTAACGGAAGCTAAATCGGATAGCTCGCTCAACTTCTCAGTGTAGTAATCAAGATAGTCTGAAGCTAAATGAAAGCCATTCGTTTCTATCGGGGAAGACAGTTTACCAAGCAGAATAGGGGTAAGGCTATTTTCAATCGTTTTTCCAAATCGTTCCAATTTCTTGGCCTGTTGCCTTTCAGTCCCAACCAACTCTTGGGCAATTTTTTCCAACTGAACCCCAAGATTACTAATTTGCTTCTCAGCGGTATCATTCATGACTTTGACAAATGCAAGGGACGTATCAAGGAGGTCAATGGCTGAAACTGGTAGATTCTTCTTTCCAAGATATCTTTTAGCTAAATAAACAGCCTCAGGCATCGCCTCTTCATTAATCTTGATCTGATGTTTCTCGTATAATTTGGCAGAAATCCCTTGTAACATTTCAATAGCTAACTCCTCATCAGGCTCTTTGACCACTATCGTGGAAAACCTTCGCTCAAACGCGGGATCACTCTCAATAAATTTTTGCCATTCCACATTTGTTGTAGCCCCAATCACTGTAAGTTCTCCTCTTGCCAACTCCGGCTTCAGGAGATTAACTGCACCAGAACCTACCGATCCCTTTTCATCCAACAAAATATGGATTTCATCTATGAATAGAACCGCCTTCTTATCATTATCTTTTTCAAACTCCTTTAGGGCGGTAAGAATTTTTTTTAATCTTTCCTCAACTTCTCCTTTGTAGGCCCCTGCTACCAGTCTTCCGCTTATGTCTAACTCAAAAATCGATGCTCCCTCAAGATAAGAAGGGATATTTTCTTCCATTATTAACAAAGCCAACCCCCCTATCAAGGCCGTTTTGCCTACTCCCGGTTCACCGACGATCAAAACATTGGGTGACTGACGTTTACCCAAAATACTCACCAATTCAAGCATCTCTTTTTCCCTTCCGATGACCGGATCGATTTTGCCATTTCTTGCCCTCTGGGATATATCCTCACAATACTTTACTAGTATGGAATTAAATCCTGAACTCTCAATGGAAAAACCGCTTTGACCAATGGAAGCTCGAAGATCTTCATGCTGAATTTGTTCTTTTTTTAATCTTTGAATTTCACCGGGGGAGATGGGAAATAACCTTAGCTCCTCTTCGTCGTAGGCAAGCCCCGGCTGACTGAGTGCCTCTATGAGATGCTGAGAAGTGATTTCTTCAGCAAAAATGATCCTCCTGAGACGATCCGCTTCGTTAAAAATTCTTTGAATACCCTCATCTCCTGAAGGACTATCTTCAGCCTTTGACGATTTCGGGTAATATTTAATTTTAAATTCTGCCCAACTTCTTAGATTATGGACATTTTTTCCAATCGTTTCTAAATATTCGCAAAATTGAGTGTCTTCCTGTAGGATACCCCATAATAGGTGAGCGCCTGAAAAAGTAGTGTGTCTGTTCAGTCGAGCTTGATTTTGTGCAGTAACAATAGCCTCTTTCAATATATGGGATAGAGGGTAAGTGCCATCCATTATTATTCGTTTCTCATGCGACCCCCAATATAAACAAAGTATGATATAAATTCAAGTAATTAATCTTTTACATATACGTGAAATACATTGGCTTCCGAAATTTTTACTCCATAAACAGCTTTTTTCTTTGTAATCTTTTCTAAAAACACATGGTAACCTTTTTCTATGATTGCTTTTCTCAAGGCTTTTTTTTGTTCTATGGTAAGTTTGCCAACTGCAATGTCAATGGCTTTTCCGCCAACATGGGCGAAGCCTCTTGGTTTTCCTGCTTGTTTGAGAATTTCCTTTTTCCACCATAACTTTTGCTTTTCATTTAGTTCTTTTCTAATAGGTAGTTGCTTTAACTCGAATCTCCGTTTGAATCTCTTTTTGATTCCTAAATAGTTGTTTTTATATTTCGGGTTTAGGATAATCTGGAGTTGCTTTTGCCAGGTTCTTCCGCGGGAAGTAATTCTCGCATCATAGCGAGTGATTAGCATTTCTAGATCAGAATCCATAGACATATTTAGATTGTTTTATGTACTCGTCACGAATCTTAATTGTCTTGACAAAGTCTCCGCCAATTCAGTTTTAGAAGTTGTTATTTTTGGGTTCAAATTTCCGATTTTAAATTCGAAGCCAACCCTATCAAAAGATTGTGTAAATTAAGTTCTATGACACAATTAGCCATTGGTCATTTCATTAATCTATTATTTTTGTTTATGTATTTATACTGCCTTATTCTCACTACCATTTAGTCGATAACTATTTACTTAGTTTGTTTAGTAAAGATTGATATAGATTTTTAGTATCTAATACCAGATTATAATTATCCAGGAATCCTGAAAGGGTCTCAGATACAATAACTTTATATTTTTCTGGGATTTCATCAATTCTATGCTTTATGGCATGAACAAAATAGACCTTAGACTCTTTCTTCGGCGGGATTTTGGGTATTGAAATTATATAATCCCATTTCATTTCATAGTCCTCAAATTGGGGGAATTTGTGAAAAAACCTTGCAATTGCAATTCTAACCCTTTTATCCTTACTTTTTTCTAGGTTATTCTTGAAAAATTGATAGAATTCCTGATCATATTCTTGGTATTGGATAGCAATGAAACCAATGCATGACAAAATATTCCTTAAACCGACTGGGTCTAATTCTTCAACACGTTTCCCAATATGCAGAATATGGGCCTTAACTTCTTTTGAAATAAAAAAATTTTTGCGGTCGGCTGAAAATTCCCGCGATGCCTCCATCATAAGCACCTTTGAGATTGGTTTCAATTCCTCATTCTTTAAATCATCTGAATTTACCAGTTTTGCTTTCAATGCATCAAGATCAATAATACCCATGCTTAAAGATTATGTATGTTAGATTCTCTATTTACAGACTTTTCCTCTCCGGTTAACATTTACTGTTTTAGCATTTTTCATTTTTTCGTCAATCTCGGCTTGAGAAAGCAATTTTCTCCCGCTAGCCAAATTTTCTGGATCATAAGCATGATAGTAGCCAGGAGAAACAGGCCTTCTTGAATTCAATAATGGTGTATCATTTTGACCAGCATGATAAAGTGCTGAACCTTCTAAATTTCTCGCCGATGCCCTATCCTCTATCCCTTCAAGATAAGAGGACTGACTAAATGGTTTACCATCATTTGCATGTTCTACTAGTCTTTCCTGTATGGGTCGGTCAGTAATACCGTGATAAATCACGTTGCCCCCACTATCTTTTAACTGATAATAAGTGAAGAGACCTAGAGGATCAATCCAAATGTTGTTGTTACGACTGTAGGAATATATGTTAAGTTTGCCCCCACGTAGTCCAATCGGGTCCTTTGAAATGTATATTCCACTTTCAGGGCTATAATACCTAAACCGGTTATAATATAGGCCCGTTTCGATATCTTCATATTGCCCTTGGAAGCGAAATGAACAAGTTTCTCGCTCTCCTTTCAAATTCTGAACTGCTCCATATATAGACAAATCTAATTCCCAAGTTTTCTGCCCTTCAGCGTCATAAATATTTAGAGGAGTTCCAACATGGTTGGTTACAATACTATATTGTTTATTTCCTGTCAACTTAGCCAGTGGAGAAAATGAGTCTGGTTCAAAAAGCCAAGTTGTCAACCCATGTTCATTTAGAGGATAAGCTTTGGAAAAATCATAAATTCTTTCAAGAACCGGAAGCTCTTCTCTAGCACCAAAACCTTCACCAGTAGTGTCATTCCATTCATGAAGTAGAACATTACCATCCCATAACCAATATGTGGTTTTCTGCTGGAACTGTTTAGCAATCCTCCTACCGAGTGCATCGTAGATAAAGGAGACAACTTTTCCATCTGGACGGATTACACGTTTAAGTGTTCCCGCAGCATTCCATTCATATTGCCAAGCAGAACCGTCATTTTCCGTTTTTTGAATGAGGTTCCCTTCTTTATCATAATCAAATCGAACTCCTTTAGATGCTATTAATTGTCCCGCTTTGCCATAACTTCGATCATGGTTCCTTCGAGTTTCAAAGAGATTCCCAACCGCATCTGGCAATCGATACTCTCTACTTCCATCGGGGTATTGAGCAGAAATCTGATTGTCGAACACGTCATGTTCAAAAACCCAGTTGCCCCTATGTAGGTCAGTAATCTGTTTTAATCGATGGGGATTTTCCCAAGCATATTCCCTTGAAAGGGTCTTTTGGCCATTACCGTCCAGTGTGTCTTGCTTAAGGGGTAACCCAAGTTTATCTCGCTTCCAGATACTTCGTACGTTTCCGGGCAATTTTCGCTGAGTCTCTAGACCGAAAATATCACGATTAAATTGAGCATCCCAAGTTATTTTTCTTGTCTGAGCTTTAATTCTTGTAACATCTCCAACTACATCACGGTCAAATTGCACATATGCACCTAAGGAAGACTTTAATGTTCTTCGCATTCCCATGGCATCATAGGTTGACTCTATCGTGAAACTATTTTGCATTTCCTTGATGACTCGACCTAATTCATCACGCTCGTATAAGACCTTGGTATAATCATTTTGTGCAGACATCAATTCTCCATCTAGTCGATAAGTATATTTTTCTTCAGAACCATCTGAATGTTTGATACTAATTAGCCGCCCCAGCAAGTCGTACTTGTGATTGGTTATTAGGCCACTGGATCGCTTAATTGTTGCTACTCTTCCCATTTTGTCTCTTACAATTTTTCGTACACTACCATCAAATTGAGATTCTTCAATGATATTCCCTCTATGGTCAAGAGTAAACTGATAATTTGAGCCATGCTCATCGTATATAGCTACCAGGTTTTCCTCCGTATCATACTTGAAAACCACCTGCCCATTTAGCTCTTTTCTTGATTTTAGACAATTCATACCCTGGTATTCAAACCGAATCTCTCGATCCCTATCTTTGACCCGAATTACATTTCCTTCCCTGTCATAATCTAATGAATATGTTTTGTATTTAGGGTCATTGACTCTAATTACTTGTCCTAAAAGATTTAATTTTCGTCTTTGCACATTTCCCTTAGCATCAATGGTTCGGAGTCGGCGACCTAAATGGTCATATTCCCATTTGCTTGTTGCTCCATTAGGGGTAGTTAATGATACTAGGTTAAATTGAGCATCATGAAGAAGATTTGTAACGCATCCCGTCGGATATGTAATCTGCTGTAAAAGCTGATTTTCCCCGTAATTGAAGTGGGTTTGATTTCCTATAGGATCGGAGTGTTTTTCCAATAGTCCATCAGAATTATATGTCCAATTCCAAACATCGTCTAATTGATTGACAAACTGTACTAACAAATGATCTTTGTATTCCATTTGTAGAGAAGTACCATCGGGGAAAATAATCTTCGACTGATTACCTCGGTCATCATATGAGGTTAGAGTAGATGCTCCTTCTTCATCAGTTTCCGAAACTATCTCATTATACCCATTATATTGCTTCGTAGATTCATTTCCTAAGGCATCAACTTTCCTATAAACCAGCCCTCCATGATGAAAATGTTTTGATTCATGTCCAAGAGAATTTTCCACAATTGTCAATCCTTCGAGATATGTAAGCTTATGATCGTAGATTCCACCATCTCCCCAAGTCCGTAAGCACTTTGCATTTTCGTCTTTTCCATCATATTCAAAGTAAAAACTAAGTCCATTCCGATTTGTCTCTTTTTCCAGTAGATGGCCCTCATATTGGTACTTAAAAGGATGGCCCAAAGCATTTTTCACTTCAGTCAAATTGCCAATATGATCGTATTCATATTCGAAAACTTTGAAAGTTTCCCCTTTTTTTTCGGGATGAGGAGCATGCAAAGTCCTGATTCGTCCATCCGCACCATGCTCAAATTTGATGATTCTCTTGGCACTATCAACTATTTGGATTAACTGATCTTCATCGTCGTATTCAAATCGAATTCTGTTCCCTGTCAGGTCAATGATAGACCGCAAGATATGAATGTCAGCGTCTTTTTGGGAAGGCTGAAAGGTATGAATCAGCCGCTCCGAGTTTTTAAGAAAGTACCCATTTTCATTCCGTCCTAGAGTTAATTTCTCGGTTCGATCAAACCATTCCTCTCCTATTCCAAGTTCAGGGAAGGCTGTGGTTCTGCCATCTTCTAAACGTACGGCAACAACTTGCTCTTCCGAATCCACGCAAAGGGCCATATCATAATTATGATGCCACCCGTGTCCGATCGGTCCATTATAAATAGAAGTTGAATACCACACTCTTTCCCATTTGAAAGGAATAGGTCCTGGCAACTCAAAATCGATGCTTTCCGTAAACACCTTTCCTGTAGCGATATCAACCGGATGTCCTGTCACTGCACAAATAGCTCGGTGAATTTTTTTTCTCGCCCCAGGAGGAACCCCCATTTTCTTCATGGCTTTGCCAGCAGCTTTATGAATCTTCTTCGACAACTTTTTCATTAGTTTGCTGGACTTTTGCAGCTTTCGCAATCCCTTCAAAGCACCGAGTCCTGCCTTGAAAGCCATGGCAGTCATAGAAATTGTGGGTGCTCCTCCTACCATCACCGGTAGTCCTTTTGGAATAGGAATCACCATAGAGGTCGGTAAAAAGAAAGTTTTCTTGGCTGATTTTTTCTTTGCCCTGGGAGGCGGCAACATGCCAATACATTGACAGGAAAGAACGGGCAATGAACTGTAGGTAAAAGGTTCGCCATCTGCCAACACCGTGGAACTCCCCATAAATACTTCTGCGGAATTACCAATTGGCAACTTTACAAAGGTTCCACCGATAGGTATATGGAAAGGTGCGTTATTACCTCCAGTACTTGCTTGAGCCTTATGAAAACCATTTACTTTAATGGTTCCCCCAACAATAGGCAAATAATCGAAGGGATCCACTACCATTCCAATAAAAGGATGTGGAATCGGAATGGGTGGTACAGGCCCGGGGGGTTGGACGATGTGTATGTCCACTCCGGTAATTATGTCAAGATGGGTGGCAGCAAGCATAGTTCGCTATAGGTTATTTCTTTCTTTAAATTTTTCTTCCCAATTTGCTCCCAGAAGATGGCTTAATCTTTTTCGCACTTCAACCTCGTCTTCATGATCACCATCATTTCTGATGTCCTTCAACAGAGCTCGGCCTAAATAGGGAATAGTTGAGTTTTCAAACATTTCTCTTGCCATCCTTTCAATCTGTTCTTCAATGGCTGCATCTTGTTTAGTAGTTCGGTCATGCGGAAAAATGCCTTTTCCATTTAGCAAAACCTCTCGATACTTTTCAGCTTCCACAAGCGCCAGCTCATTGTAATTCCTTGACTCAACATATTTCCTTTTCTTTTGGGAAGTCACAGCCGCCATTCGGAAGGCCTCCATACGCAACCTTGTAGCTTCTAAGGTTTCATTACCTTTTGATATAGAGACTAAAGCTTCTGTAATCGGAATTACTTCAAGGTATTTTTCGGTAGCTTTTTCAGATTTACCAGAAACTTCTAAGGTTCCAGCAAAAGAGAAGAGTAATTGTATCAATATTTTAGGATAAGAAGTATCTCCGGACCTTTCAGTGGCCATCTCTTCCTTAAAAGCAGCTCTGGCAATTAGCTCCCCTTCCTCGTAGCTCTCCAAAGCTTTCGAGTATTCTTTTGCCCCCAAATAGGCATTCCCCATTAGCAGGTAGACGGAAATATGCATGCTTTTCCACTCGGGAGCGTTTTGTTTATTTGCCAATTCAATCGCTTTCTCTCCAAGATCTTCCATTCTTGAGAACCGCTTCTGAGAAGCCGCCTGACTCATATCCACAAAAAGTTGCCGAAATCTTGTCCCGGGTTCCTTGGAGTTGCCGTTAGCAGCCAGTTGTCTCATTACTGAACCCATTTCCAAATTTGGCTCTATTGTTTTTATTTTGGCAGGGTAATCTTCAAGGGCCTCTTTAAAAATAGGTTCAGATTTACTATCACATATCATTATCCGTACCTTTTCTGGCACCCTCGATTCTATCCAGCTAGTAAACCATTTTTCCAAATCCTTGACACTTTCAATTTCTTGTGGAGATAAGTAAGCTACAATGCAGCCATCACCAAAAAAGTCAAAACTTGTTGCGAATGAGGATAATGCCTCCAGAAACGAATCTGAAACTGGTTCCGCCTCAGCGTATCTTGGAGGTTCCCAATTTAGATAAATTCCATCTTTGCTTAATTCTTCCTTGTTTATTTCAGCGAAAGAAATTAGGGTACCAACAAGATCCTGAGAGTAAGTCCTTTTTTTTGCAAAAGGGGTATCGAACATGATAAAGAGATCCTCTGTTTCTCCGGCTTCATCCGATTCCATTTCAATGAAAGCATCGATCAATTGCAATTCATCTGAATTTATCAACCAGCGGCAGATTTTTGCATCAGACTCATAAACAAAATCAAACCAATGATTTCTGAGAATATCTATTCTTTGTAAAATTGGATTATTGTCGGTATTATTGGATGACACGAAGAATCAAAAGTTTATTTTTGTAACGATTCTAAAAATGAGAAAATTATTTGAATCAACAAAGAAGGGTAAAATATAAAATCAACTTAAAGCATGTTTTCAAAATTTACATATATGAAATCCCTAAATCACAAAAGCACAAAGAAGGCAAAAAAGAAGTTTTGGCTCTTACAAATAATATCATTGATTTTTGTGGGAGGTATTACTTTAATCAGCAGCAATTGGATGCCCAATCGATTTGAAAACCGCTTGTCCGATGATGATCAATTAAAATTAACTGCCTATGAAGAATTAATTCCTAAAATAGGCTACCTGGATAGTTTAAGCAATTCAATCATAGAAATTAAAAACTTGATGGCTCAAAAATCGAAAGCAAAGACCTCTGACAGCATTTCTGAAATCAATAAGTCCCTAACCTTGGAAAGAAATACTTTAGATAGTCTACAAGAGGCAGTTCTTCTCACAGAAGTTTCGAAAAATGATCTCAATAATTCTCTCAATAACATTGGCACTCATTTAGATGCCTTAAGAATCGAGATCATATCTTTACACGCTCACAGGGAACAATTAGAAAAGCAATTATCTTCTCTAAATCTTTCGCCAGAGATTGCGAATCTGATCAATGATTTAAATGAATGCCAAACTTCAATGTCAGACCTTAGGGATATGGCCAACAATCAAGTTGAGGGAATTCAGGAAGAAATCACGGGAATAGCCAAAGATTTTTATAATGATAGAGATAAACCTAAGGGAGACCTCAGGGGAAGAGACAAAGAGAGCATCGATGAATCTCTACAAAAAGTACAGAATATTCTGAAGGGGCTTAGGGAAAAATTGAGCAACTAGTCAGTTTTTATTCCCCTGTTGTACCACAAGCATTCTAAAACAATCATTTTCAGTTTATTATAAGTGTTATTCAAATCCGTTCCCGATCCCAATAGGCCAGAAGAGACAATAATTATTAGTTTGATCACACTCTTTGCCCTTGGCTCGGGCTGGATGGCTGCCGAAATTTGGGTGGGACACTAAGCAGGCTTTCGACAGACAACCTGGCCCACACACTATTCACACTCACGCTTTGCGATAGCAGTGCGCTCTCTATTCCCAATACCCTCCAACTCAAAACCATACCGAGACCATTAAAATAATCCAGCATGATTCAAAACTCTGAATAGATGATTCCTATCTTCTCCTTGCACACTGACTCAATATCGAAGCTTCCATTCATGAAGAGATTATTCCATCTCTTTCTATGATCGGATCTAATTCAAAACAAACAACCGCCTCAACTCCTCCCGCATCCGCCCATAATCCAACCACGCCAACTTCTCCGCCTGCCGATACAATTCCCGGGCCATCAACAAATCAATATCCTCCGTTGTCAATACATCATCGTACGGAAGCACGATGTCCATAAAACTTTCCCCGTTTTTCTGCCAGGCGTCGTTTTCAAATGGCTTATTGCGAGCGATGAAGGTGATATACAGGGGGGATTCGCACAAATCGCTCACAAGGGCGCCGAATTTGCCGGTTTTGAATACAGCTTCGGTTTTTAGGTCTAGGTTTGCGTTGACATGAACCATGAAGTAGCATTTTCGGCAAGATAAATAGAATTGGAGTGGGAATCCAGTGGTCACGAAAAAATTCAGTCGAGGCTATTATTACCGGGCGGAAGTACGAGGCGGTACCAGTATGGTTTGGCTTGTGGCGTACCGGCCGCCGGGCGATTGAGGTTTTCGGGCAAGATGACATAGCTGCCGATGAGTGCGGCTTGTTCGATTTTTACGGTCGTAAGATCTTCTTGCATGATGACGACGTAATTGAGGAAATACTTTTTTCGCCAATTTTCTCCGTATCCTCTTCCTTTTTCTTTTAGTCCGGTGGTGCCGTAACGGTACACTTCGTTTTCCCGGAGGAAGAATTTTCCGGTTGGGCAATGCTCGCAGAGGTAGTAGGCATCCTTGGTTGCAGTTAACTTGTATAACTCTTGGTTTCTAAATTGGTCCTTTTTGCGTTCGACAGTTTCGCTCCATTCCTCGGAAATGGAGGCGGTTCCGTCTTCGTGCATTTCTGCGGCTTCTTCCCAATCTTTCGGAATGGAAAGGTAGATGATGATGCCGGATACTAATAGGCCGACGACGGTGAGGGTAATCGGAAAATGTCGTTTTTTTAACCTGGAGTACATTCGAAGTGATTTTGATAGTGATGAAATAAAAGGAGCCCGATTCTTGATAAAGCATTAGTTTGCCAAGAATCCCATCTAAAGGAGTGTTTATTTGTGAGAGAGCTTTGCACGAATGCGGGTCGTTGAAATGAGAAACGGTGAACTGAAGCAGCGCCGCAAAGCCGTGTAATTAAATTGTTATTTTCAACACGACGGTCTCTAATTTTAAAGGGAATGACTAAGCAGCCAAAAGCACCTGATCCGCTTTTTCATCCAACAATTCTCTGTACTTCTCCAAGTCTGAAGTAGCGCGGTCGAAGATCCGGGCCAATGTTTCCTGGTAGTGAAAAGGAAATTCAGACACCATATCACAGTTAAAGCGCATGGCGGTTACGCACTCTTCGGGCAGAAATACAATGGCGGAATTGTATTGGGAAATGAATTTGGTGACGCCCATCATCCGGATCTGGTATCGAAAATAATGATTATCAAAAAGCGAACCTTGATTTTGGTGGCTTACCAAATACCATCGGCCTTTCAAAACCGGCTCTTGGGGGAAGGTATGGGGATCGCCTTGCTCAGTGACCAAAAAAGGATTCCACTCTTTGAGTTTGAAATTGTAGGCGGATTGATAAGTACAGTTTGTTGTGAAAGTGGCTTGCTGTTTCATTTGAATATTTTGTTTTAATTGCAATATAAATATACAAATAATTGTACATAAAATCAACTTAAATAATTGATTTATAGCGATTTATTTCAATATTCAGTACGAAAAAGTACGGATTTAGCAGTGGTTTCTATTGAGCTTTGGAAGCACTTAAGCTGATAGCTACGGCAGTTCTGTTGCGCTGATTTGCAAGAAGCTTAACCCCAAGACAGAGGGAGGGAATTAAATTTTTTTCTTTTCAAAAAGCCCCTCAGTGCTTAACCAATTGTCGTAATTGCCTTTCGAAGTGTATCGCTGGCCTACTAGGTTTTCAAAGAAATCAGAAAAAGACACTTTCTTTTTGGCTTCGGATTGAAAACCGTAGGTGCCGTTGAGGATTTCCATGTAGCGGAGATTACGGATGTTCTCCGCGATGCGACGGGTATCTTTATTGTGTTGCGTTTCAACGGGAGAACGAGGCTTTTCGAAGATGTACATACCCAGGAATTCTCGACGGGATTCTTTACCGGTTTGGGGATGTCGGACAGCAGGGTAAAAGTCGAGGTAGAGGCTTTTCCGGCCTTTGCTGATTTTCTTTTCGCGTAGAAATACCTTTACGGCCATAACAGTTAGTTGAAGAGTTGGTGTAAATCGGCTTTGCGGATGATGACCCGGCGGCCGAGGTTTGCTGTTTTGAGCTTTCCTTGCTTGATGATTCGCCACAATGTGGTGCGACTGATTCCAAACAATTGACAGGTTTCTTCGATGGATAAGAATTCCTTGGCTTGTATCTCGATGATGGGTCTTTCGATCTGTGCTTGCGTTTCCTGTTGGCTGGCTTCGATCTTCTCCGATTTCTTCCGGGCTTTGTAAGCCCTTTTGGCGCAGCGGTCGCCACAATACTTGGTTACAGTGGTCTTGGCGGTGAACGTTTCACCGCAGTGTTGACAGATTCTTTGGATTCGGATGTTGCTGCTCATATGGTGATTTCTCTTTTAGTTGGGGTGCGAGTTGTGTATTTGTATTTCAATTTGTTTCTTTATGTTTCATAATTTCTCCAAGTTTGTACCTCGTATATTCAGAACTACTTCAGATGTACAGATAAGGTACAAATATTCGGAAAGAAATGCAATAAAAAGAAAGGGCAAATGTGATAGAATTAATTACAAAAGTCTTGTAAATTGCGGTTTTACAAGACTTTTGTTATTTTGTTGTTAGGCGGTTGTTTTCCCGTCACTTCCCAATACAAAACTTTCCAAAAATATTCCCCAATAAATCATCACTCGTCACCTCTCCGGTGATCTCGCCCAGATAATAAAGTGCCTGCCGGATATCCATGGCCACAAAATCGGAGGTAACACCGGATGCCAGTCCGGTCAGCACGGCATCAAGGCTCTCACTGGCTTTTTGCAATGCTTCGAAATGCCGGGCATTACTCACAATCGTGTTGCCCTGCTGAAATTCTTCATTAATGACGGCCTGGTAAAGTTTTTCCTTGAGGTGGGGAATGTTCATTTGATTGATGGCGGAGACGGGGACCCATTGTTCTTTGGAAACGGGAGTGGACGAATCTGGAAAATAGTGTTCGAATTTGGTGTACGGATTCAAGTCCATTTTATTGGCGACCAGCAACAAATGCATTTCTGCCGTGAGGAGGCGTTCTAAGTCAGCGCGCAAATCCTCGGGCTGGGTCTGGATCACATCAAATACGTATACCAACAATGAAGATTGTCGGATCTTTTCCAGCGTTTTTTCTACTCCGATGGCTTCTATTTGGTCTTGCGCTTCCCGGATGCCGGCGGTATCGATGAGTCGAAAGTTGATGCCCTGAATGTTGAGCACTTCCTCGATCGTATCCCGAGTAGTTCCGGCGATGTCGCTGACAATGGCCCGCTCTTCATTGAGGAGTGCATTCAGCAGCGTCGACTTACCAGCATTAGGGCGGCCGGCAATGACGGTCTGCACGCCGTTTTTCATCACGTTGCCCAGCTGAAAAGATCGGATCAGCGCCCGGATCAATCCCTGTATCTTTTCTACCAGTGTTTTCAGGTTATCGCGATCCGCAAACTCTACATCTTCTTCTCCGAAGTCCAGTTCCAGTTCTATCAAACTGGCAAAGTCGATCAATTCCTGCCTTAATTTCTGGATTTCATTGGAAAAGCCTCCACGCATTTGTTGCATCGCCAGGCTGTGTGCCGATTCGGAAGAAGAAGCGATGAGGTCGGCTACTGCTTCCGCCTGACTCAGGTCGAGTTTGCCATTTAGAAATGCCCGCAAAGTAAATTCGCCGGGTTGCGCCAGTCGGGCTCCCTTCTTGACCAACAACTGCAAAATTGCCTGAATGATGTAATCCGATCCGTGACAAGAAATCTCAATGACATTTTCGCCGGTATAGGACTTTGGGACAATGAACAAGGAAACCAACACTTCATCTAAAATGTGGCCATTATCCTCCCGGATGGTCCCCAGGTGTATGGTATGACTGGATTGCTCCGCAAGCGGTTTGCCGTGAAACACGGCATCGACCAAAGCAATAGCCTCACTTCCCGACACCCGGATGACGCCGATAGCACCGGTCCCGGGTGGTGTCGCCAGGGCTACAATCGTATCATTCATATTGGCCACATACCTACTCATTGCACCTTCTTGATTCTGGTTAAATTGAATAGTCTTGTTCAAAAATAACGAACGCACCTCCAAAGGTATAAAAGGCCCGTCAATCTTTGTGCTACAAAAAATACATAGCAAAATTTGTAAACAGTATTTTTTTTATACCTTTACAGCCAGCAAAAACAAATCTGCAACAAATTCCAGCAGCTATCCATTGCAGATAAAATACAGTCTAAGCACGCAAAGCCCCCAGTACACGAGTATTCCTTATCTTAAAATTCCTTGAACTTATTACTAATCAATAAGATTCCCCATCTTTTTGATACCTTATCAATTTAATCCTCTGAACTTTTTATTAAGCAAAAACCACTCACCTGAATCGCGATGTCGAATGGCAATCGTTCGATCACCGATTAAGCAATTATCTGTAGACAACAGATCTTTTCGTTTGGCATGTGGCAGTTAATGCGTTCGCATGCAAAGGAGTGGTATTAGCTTTACTGAGTTTCCGGTAAAGAATGGTAGCAACTATATCCCTATGGAGTCTCCCAGCTCCGGGTCCCTATTAGCTAACGCGGGGTACATCTCCCCCCTGCTCCGATGCATCTGCCCCCCATTGTAATCCCTGAACTACTGAGAGCTCTTTCTCCGGAAAGAGCTTTCTTTGTTTGAACACCTTTGTCATTGATAGTCGTCCGGAGGAACTACACAGCTACTTTTTTGGCCTTAAATGAAAACTGTAGAGAATTTCTTATATAATTTTGTTAAATTTGAATTGGCTTTGACCTTACTTTACACTTCTAATCCAACTCCCTAAGCAAGGCCCATATTCCAATACAATCTTCGCCACTCTGACTTCAATGTTTAAGTCATGGATACAAAACCTAAATACAGCTAAGTCCGTTAGCTAAAACACTGAAGTACGTACAGAATAATGAAAGATGAATTTGGCAAAACCATTCCCCGATAAGTACAGCTTATTAATCATTTTCACTCTTTTGGTAGCAACCAATAGCTTTGCTGCTTCAAGGGCATTGGCCAATTTTGGTAAAGTCGAGGTCGAACAACAACTCAGACAGGCCCGGCAGTTCAAAACAACAGCACCCTACCGTTCTGTTTTGCACAGTCAAAAAGCAATAAAAATGGCCCAAAATGCTGGAGACGACGGTGCCGTTGCAGAAGGTAAATACATCATTTGTACCACGTTAAATGGATCGGTCAGATACGACAGCCTCCATACGATCTGTCGTGAAGCGCTGCTGTATTTTGAGGAACATGGCAACACCTTACGGCAGGGGGAGATCAAAAACTACTTGGGCATCATTGCCGACATTCGGGGAGACAAGGAAACGGCGGGGAAACACTTCCGAGAAGCCATCCAAATATTCGAATCCCTGGGAGCATGTTCCCCACTTGCTAATGCCTACAACAATTATGGCGTGATGCACGTCGCTTCCAAGCAAACCGAAAAAGCACAGGAATTTTATTTTAAAGCCCTGGCGATCAACAAACAGTGTTCCGATCCTGCCAATGACATGATTTCCTTTCATAACATTGGCATCAAACTGCTCGCCAGTAATGACCTCGTCCAGGCCAAATCCTATTTATTAAAGGCAGAAAAAATTGCCAGAGAAACGAACAATCAGTTTTGGAAAACGACCATATCCATTACCCTGGCAAAAATTTTTAATAAAGACGGAGATCTAGCAACTGCAAAAAATTACCTAAAGGAAGCTCAAAAAATAGCAGAAGAAAACCACGACTATTATACCCTGCCGCGATGTTATATCCAATTGGCTAAAATGGATATGCATCGACAACAATACGCAAAAGCAATCTCCTACTACAAAAAGGCAGTCGAAGCACAAATTAAAATTGGGAAACAAAAGGGGCTCTCCACCATTTACAACAACATTGCCGACGCCAACCTAGAAATGGGCAATTTGACCGAAGCACAAAAGTACATTACATTAGCTTCTGAAATCACAGGCCGTTCCTGGGCCAACCTAGCTAATACCTATCAATTGGATGCCAGGCTTCATGAAGCCAGGGAAGATTACGAACGAGCCACAGCCCTCCACCGACAACATCACATCGCGAGAGACTCCGCATTTTCATTGAAGCTCGCCGCAAACATCAAAAATGTGGAACGCACTTATCAATTGAAAAACAAAGAAAGCGAGTTGGAGCTATTAAATCAACGGTACGAACTGCAACGATACATCTTTACCTTCGCCATTTTGGCTACCATGTTTTTCGGATTCGTTATCTTTATTTTCTACTGGGAAAAGAAACGTCACAATGAAATCTTGGAGAAAACAGTCGCAGAGCGGACCGCTTCACTCCAACGCTCGAATGAAGAATTACAGAAATTTGCCTTCGTTGCTTCTCACGACTTAAAAAGCCCACTGAGAAACATTTACGGCTTCCTTTCCCTCATTAAGCGGAAATATAAAAGCCCAGACAATGTATCCGAAATACAAGAGTACGTCGATTTTGCGCTCTCCGCCGCCAAAGATATGAACACCTTGATCGAAGACGTTTTGGAGTACAGCAAACTGGATTATCTCGAATCCAAGCGCGACCCGGTACCAATGAGGGAGGTATTAGAACATACCATCGCAGAACTTCATTCCACACCGAGCAAACGCCAACAAAACGTTACATTAGATGGAGAATTCCCCATTATCCACGCAAACCCCACCTTGGTACAACAGCTCTTCAGAAATCTGATTGAAAATGGGTTGAAATACAATGAATCTGAAAAGCCTACCGTCACTATTTCGGCGAATGAGTCTGCCGAAAAAATAACTTTCGACGTATCGGACAACGGAATTGGTATTCCTCCCGAATATCGAAGCAAAGTCTTTGGCATCTTCACACGACTCCATTCCCAGGAACAGTACGAGGGTACGGGAATCGGTCTGGCGATCTGCCGGAAGATCGTCGACCATTACAAAGGCAACATCACCATTCAGGAAAGCACCAGCGGCGGTACTTCCTTTCAAATTGCCTTACCCTCCAGTATCCTAAAAGCCTAGACTGCTTCCGGATACAATTGTAAGATAGCTGACTCGTTGGCGGCACAGATTCCGCGCTCGGTAATCAATCCGGTTACCAGCCGTGCCGGCGTGACATCAAAACCATAATTGACGGCCGGACTTTCCGTCGGTGTCAACAATACCTTAGTGATCTTGCCATCAGCAAGTCCCTGTATGAACCGGACTTCATCCTGGTTTCGCTGTTCAATCGGGATCTCCTTTACACCGTCTCTAATGGTCCAGTCAAAAGTAGAAGATGGCAAGGTCACGTAGAAAGGGACTCCATTGTCGTGTGCGGCCAGGGCCTTCAGGTAAGTCCCAATCTTATTGGCCACATCTCCCGACTTGGTGGTACGGTCGGTCCCCACAATGACGAGATCTACCATACCGTGTTGCATGAGGTGTCCGCCGGTATTGTCAGGTATGACCGTATGAGGCACGCCGTGGTTTAGCAGTTCGAAGGCGGTAATGCGGGCTCCCTGATTGCGAGGTCGGGTCTCATCGACCCAAACGTGTACGGCAATTCCTGCATCGTGAGCAGCATAAACCGGAGAAGTCGCCGTACCATAATCCACACAAGCCAACCAACCGGCATTGCAATGGGTCAGAATATTGACTGGTTGACCACCTTTTTTCTCCGCAATCTCTTTAATGATTTCCAAACCATGTTGACCGATTAACCGGCAGTGTTCTGCACTTTCATCCACCAGCTCATTGGCGGTTTGGAAGGCTCTTGCCACTTTTTCGGATTTTGTGGTTCCTTCTTTCAATGCACTTAAAACCCGCTCGAGGGCATTGAATAGATCTACAGCGGTTGGACGGGTATTCCTCAATTGAATAACCGCCTGCTCGATGTAGGTTTCAAACCCCAATCCTTCAGGTGCCTCTCGTGCTGCAATGTATAATCCATAAGCGGCCGTGCCCCCAATGAGAGGAGCACCCCGCACGTGCATATCGCGGATAGCGGTCACAAAGTCCTGTAGGGTCTTTAATTCTTCGATTACAAATTCATGGGGTAAATTTCTTTGATCGATGATGCAGACAGTGCCCGGATCATTCTCTTTGACCCAAATGGTCCGGTAATGTTGGTCATTAATGCGCATAATTTGACGGCCGGTTATTATTGTCTTGGAAAAATATCTAATTTAAACTTATCAGAAATGAAAAATCCAATTAGCAATGAAATTCAAATTAAAGCTACTCACTTTTTTCCTTTTGAGCTTTCTTACCATCTTCAGTTTTCATTCCTGCAATAGTACAAAAACACTGGGAATTGAAGGGGATACCATCTTCACTAATGTCCATGTAATCCCCATGGATCAGGAGCGGGTTCTGGAGAATCAAATGGTGGTTATCGGTGCTGATAAAAAAATCAAATCCATTACACCGGCGGTCTCCGTTCAGCCGGCCAAAGGTGCTACCCTGATCGATGGCCAGGGTCAATATCTGATGCCCGGTATTTCAGAAATGCATGCACACATACCCATTGCGAGGGAAGGTAATGACAGTTTGGTAAAAGAAACTTTGTTCCTCTATCTTTCCAATGGCATTACCCTGATTCGTGGCATGCTTGGCAACCCCTACCACCTAGATCTCAAAAAGGAAGTCGCTGCCGGTCATATTCTTAGTCCAAGAATATATACTTCCAGTCCCTCCATGAATGGCAACTCCGTACCATCGGTCGATTCTGCCCGGGTCAAAGTGACTCGTTATCAAAAGGATGGATATGATTTTCTAAAAATCCATCCCGGCATTCAACTTGAAGTGATGGAAGAATTGGTCAAAACGGCGAAAGAAGTAGGCATCCCCTTCTCCGGGCATGTTCCGGCCGATGTAGGCGTGCGAAAAGCCATTGAATTTGGCTATAGCTCCATCGATCACCTAGATGGTTACGTTACGGGCATGGTGCCAGGATCTGCCGGTATCGATCCCAATAATGCGGGTATGTTTGGTGCTAACTTTACCAACCTGACAGACCGCAAGACCATTGGCGACCTGGTAGCGCAAACCAAAAATGCCAACATCTGGATCGTTCCGACGCAAAGCCTGCTCGTCAACTGGAGTTCGCCTGAGAGCGGCGCCGAATTGGTCAGTCGTCCGGAGATGAAGTACATGAGCGGCTCGACGCTCTTCAACTGGCGCAGCTATAAAGAAAGAATCCTAAACCCGGAAACCTTTAATAAAGATACCATGGCCGTCTTCATTGATATCAGAAAGGAGTTGCTGAAAACAATGAACGAAGAGGGGGTCGGGCTCCTTTTGGGATCGGATGCTCCACAAGTGGGGAATGTTCCGGGTTTTTCGATTCAGCATGAAATGCGCTCGATGGTCGATGCCGGTATTTCCAATTACGAGGTATTAAAGAGCGGCACCGTCAACCCGGCACGTTTCTTTGGAGATGATGGCCAATACGGTATTGTTGCCAGCGGCGCCTCGGCCGACCTGATTCTGCTAGGTGCCAATCCGTTGGAAGATATTGAGCATATGAAAAAAATCAACGGCGTGATGGTGCGGGGAAAATGGCTTTCGAAGCAACAGATTGACGAGAAATTAGCGGCCATTGCAGCTCGCCACGCCAATTAACCTACAGAAGGACTATGATGCCTGCACGGCCTCTTCCTGAACGGGAAAATGAATGGTATAGGAAGTACCTTCACCTGGCTTCGAATACAGGTCTAATTCTCCTTTCAGGAATTGCACCCGGGATTCTATTCCCTTAAGACCCAGTCCGCCTTTGGCTTTGGCTGCATTTACATCAAAGCCGATGCCATTGTCTTCAACAATGAGCGTGACCAGATTTTCGTGCCGGGAAAGCTGAACAATGACCTTGTCGGCCTGTGCATATTTAACAATGTTGTTCAAAATTTCCTGCACGATTCGGTACAGGCTAATTTCTTTATCATTGGGCAGGCGTTCCTCCATGTTAATGGCCTGTAGAGAAATCTTCATTTCTTCCGAGGCCTCTATGGCATGCGTAATGTCTTGGATGGCACCAAGCAGTCCGATTTTGGTCAACGCTCCCGGCATCATATTGTGGGCAATCCGGCGAACTTCACTGGCGGCATTGTCGAGCAACTGATGTGTTTTGCCGAATAACTCGCGGTCACGGTGGTGCTCTATCTTATTTTCTAAAGAGCCAAAATATGATCTGACGGAAGACAAAAGTCCTCCCAGGCCATCGTGTAGATCCTGAGCAATCCTTTGGCGTTCCTGTTCCTGACCGACCAACATTGCATTGAGCGACAGGAGTTGCTGACGCTGTTCCAGTTCTTTGATTTTTTGTTGATTGAGCGTTTCGTTTTGATGGGTGATCAGTTGGTCTTTGCGCCAGTTTTGGTAGTAGAAGACAGCAAGGGCTACGACGGCGAGCAGCCCGACTACCAGGGCGATGATTAGAAA
>JANQRV010000599.1 GCA_028284395.1 Saprospiraceae bacterium | reverse complement strand
CTTTTAATCCGGCGCGTTTTCACGGCGTATGGCGTCATTTCTGGGAGTACGGCGGTGGCTTAATGACCGATTTTGGCGCCCACCTCATCGACATGGCTCTATGGGTCAAGGACATTACTACTCCGCCGGAAACCGTCCTGGCCTATGGCGCTCATTTGGATCGTCCGGAATTGGCCAAGGAAACCTTCGATACCATGTCTGTTGTTTACGGCGTAGGGGACTACCTAATTCAATGGGAGTCTTCGGCCGGCAAACAGGTGGGGCCGTATGGCCGAAATTACGGTCTGGCCTTTTTGGGGGACTTGGGGACGTTGGTGGTCAACCGCCAAGGTTGGGAAGTCATCCCGGAGTGGGACAATGCCGCCAAGGCCCATAAGACCGAGCAATATACCTCCGAGAAGTACAACGGTGGTCACGACTTGCACATTAAAGATTTTGTAAGTGCACTGAGGAATGAGCGAGCCCCCGTCTGCCCGCCGGAAATCGGCGCCAATGTCGCACTCTATGCCCACGCCGCCAACATTGCTGTCAGAAGCAAAAGCTACCGACTCGAATGGGACCGTACGAAGGGTAGATTCGCAGACAATAAAGCAGCCAACCAGCTATTGCAGCCTAGCTATCGCAGCCCCTGGCGGCTACCAAAGGTTTGAATCCGTTCTTAATTTCGATGAGTGTACAAAGTCAGTGACAGGAAGCGCTTCAAGATTAGCGTTTCATGGTATTCAAGTAATTAATGCTATTGCGGGCGCAAGCAATACCTTGAGTGGTACGCTCATTTTCGACGATTGCGAATTCCACGCCGGCTGATTTCCAACGTTCGAAAATCACCTTAAAATTTATCTTTCCGGCACCGGGGCAACTCATCCCTCGCTCGGTGGATTCGTCCATGTCTTTGATGTGGAGTAACTTGAACCGCCCCGGATATTTCTTCATTAAGTGTAGTGGGTCTCCGTTGCCCTTATAAACCCAGTAGAGGTCCATTTGCACGTTTACCCAATCGGGATCGGTGTTTTCCATCAACCATTCAAAAGCTGTTTTATCTTCGATAACTGCAAATTCCTTGTCGTGGTTGTGCCAGGTAAACCCAAATCCTTCGTTCCGCAACCTTCGTCCCAGGTTATTCAACCGTTCTGCTGTTTCGAGACATTCCTGCTTCGTAAGGTTTTTTGCACTACTTAACCACGGCCAGTAGCAGGTGATGTATTTGTAACGCAACACATTGCCCGTTTTGATGTAGTCCTCTAATTTCTTTTGAAGATTACCCATACTGCTGCCACCGGCGATGGTTTTCATCCCCAGGCTCTTTGTAAATTGCCGGTACGCCTTTGGTGAATCTCCGTACACTCCACCTTCCAGATACCGATACCCCATTGCTGCCAACTGCTCCAGGGTCTTTTCGTAGTCCGTTTTCATTTCCTGCTTAACCGTATTCAGAATGATGCCCCATTGCCTTTTTCCATCTTCTCTTGTTAAACCTCTCCATCCCAGTAAGGGATAACCAACGGCCAAAGAGGAGGTTCGCGTCATGAATTTTCGTCGGTTTAAGGTGTTTTTCATCCTTTGTCGATTTTTTCAAACTGCCAGCTAGTTTGTATTGCCAGTGTTAACGAAGATACGCATTTTGTCAGGTTTACACGACATCTTTGCTACATCACTTCAAGAGGTATCAGTAGGAAAACAAGACTAAAAATTGTGAACAAGCAATTCCCGGGCGTTCTTGCGAAGCTTGAAGTAATTATGTGTTGCGATCAACATCCATTGTATCAAAAGGATAACTAGAGAAGCGACAAGGATGTATGGGGCATTAAAAGACAGAGGGATTTCGTGATTAATGATGGTTTGTCCGAAGACGCGACACAATGCGGCGGAGAAAGGCATTGAGATTAGGACGCCCAATAGGATCGATATGGAATTGACGAATAGGAATTCTCGGTGAAAGATCGCAGATATCTTGGGCAGAGATGCTCCCAGTGATTTAAGAATACCAATTTCCCTTGTCCTTTCCATGATGGTAAGATTTAGAACGATAATGAGGCTTATCAATCCGATGAAAATAGTGATGGCTCCCAGTACTTTTGCAATTAGGAAAAACGGTTCGAGGTGTCCCGAGAGGGAAGCCAGCCTTAGGTCTACATTCAAAATACCCGCTACATCAATACCATTTGCCAGCAGTGCATCGTCAATCGAATTGGTGGCTTCATGAGTCGGTGTATCAGGATCGATCCGAAAGGCAAGGGCATTAAAGGTGTAGGTCTCGACATCGTCGAACACAAAGAAAGCAGCGCCGATCGCAGCCATGTCTTTAAGTATTCCCGAATACCGGTAGGCCTTATCTTCGCCGGAAGGAAAGGTCAATTCGACGATTGTTCCTAGTTCCACTTCGCGGAAGGCATTCTTCATTCCTTCACCACTGATGTAAAGACATTCGCCGCACGTTTTGTCAACTTGCCCGGCAAGAACGAATTCCTTTGCGATCTCATGGGCGGAAGACAGTATTCTCAACCTTTTGTTTTCCCGGTACGGTAAGCCCGGGGGCTGGAAAGATATCATGACATCCTTCAGCGGGGAAATTTGATCGACGAAATCCAGGTCAGATAAGAAATGTATGTCCTCTAGCTTCATTCCCTCTGAGAATTGCATGTTAAGTGCGTAACGGGCTTCCTCCGCAAAATGGTCCATCTCGGACCGGATCGAATGTTCTAAATTGCTACCGGTAAAGTACAATGCCACCCCAATGGTCGTAAGCACGATCAACAACAAAGTCCTTGTGGTATTCCTCAATAAATTATTGACTCCGTACAGGATGTAAGAATCCGATATCCAAAGCTGTAAATTGCTGACCGCGCGGCCTGCTCTGGTAAAGAAAGTTTTATGAATGGCCTGATGAACAGTGGTCCGAGACGCTTTTCTCAAAGACAACAGGCTTGGAACCAGTGGAATACAAATGCACATTAAAGCTACAGCGATGTGCGCCGGCAGGAATAGGGTTTCCCGCACGGGCATAAAATTCTGAATTCCTGCAATGACTCCGTTGAACGCAGCTGCCGTTCGATACCCCAGAGGCATACCCACTAATAGACCGAAAAAAATAACCATCGATAGAACCAGACAGTAGCTGTAAAAAATACGCTGTGTGGAACAACCTAGCGCCTTCATGACCCCAACGTCCGGCAACTGTGGAAAGATCCAGGTGAGAAGCATCAAGGAAAGCAAGATGATCCCCATCAGCGAAATCGTAAGTCCGGCACTTTCCTGAATGTAAGAGATTCCGTCCACTATATTCTGGTGCATGTGTTTACCAGGTGACGGTATGCTCACGTAAACGACCGTGCCGCCCCCCTCTTTCACCAGTTCCGATACCCGGTCAGCCACATCCTGAATTGATTTTTTATCTCGATCCGCATTTGTTTTGACCAGCATTCTTCTTCTTCCAGGCCTCAAATACCGTTCAATCATTTTTATCGAAGACAAGTGGACGTAGACCGCTCGTTCCATTCTAGCGGGGGCAAGACGAGCATCATGGGTCGTTCCTGAAATTGGCCAGGTTACCTCCTGGTCGTTGCTGAACCGGATGCTAACGCTGTCTTTCTCGGGGTCGAGAAAAGACCTGGCATTGGTCTCAACAAACAAATGATCTGTCCCGACCGAGATCTGTTCTAGGGTTTGAAAGACGTCCATGCGCATATTTTCAAAGTCTGCCGCTGCAAACAGCAGGACCGGCATCCATTCCCCCGCTACGGTCTTGATCCTTCCACCGATGATTTCCCTTCTTTCGATATCAATTACCTTCTCATCCGCTAAAAGAAGCACGTCTAGTTTTGGCGAATAATCATCTATTAGGATTTCGAAATCAGCGGGAAACGTCTGCGCAAAGTTCACTTGAAAATCTCTTTCGGCCATCAAATAGGTATAAATTACCGTACTAATCCCCCAAGCGGACAGACCCGCCGCAACAAGACAGAGAATCAATTTGATCTTAGCTGCCCAGAAATCCTTTAGTAGCTTTATCAAAATAACGGTCATACCGATTCAGGTCTTTGAAGGGTGGAGAGATGGGTCAGGTTCCCATCGCTGATCTGGATCACTTTGTCGAATTTTTCAGTGTCAATACTGGCATGCGTCACTGTAATGATGGTTTTCCCCTGTCCACTCAATTTATCGAATAAATGTCCGATTTGTGCTCCGGTATTGCTGTCGAGATTACCTGTCGGTTCATCGGCTATAAGGATCTGTGGATCGTTGGCCAACGCTCTTGCGATGGCCACCCGCTGACGTTCACCACCCGATAGTTCATTGGGAAATTTGCGGACTTTATCACTCAACCCAACTTCGGCCAAATATTCCAACGACAGTCTTTTACGTGCTTTTCGGGGTATTTTATTCACCAGCCCCATGGCAAATCGCACGTTGTCCAATGCGGTAAGTGTGGGAAGCAATTGATAGAACTGGAAAACAATGCCGATGTTTCTTCCTCTCCAAAGAGCGAGGTCATTTTCTGAAAGCAGATGAAGATCCTGGTCCAATACCTTTACGACACCGGCAGTAGGTCTGTCGATCCCCGAAATAATGTTCAGGAGAGTTGATTTTCCACTTCCCGACTTTCCGATCACCACGACGTTCTCCCCCTGATCGATCTCAAGATCTACATCTTTCAGGGCGTGTACAGGGCCGGCAAGGCCCGTATAGATTTTGTTCAGTTTTTGCAAAGAAATCATCACTTACTTCAGGTATTGTTGCAACTCTTTGAAAAACCCACCCCGATCGGTCCCGAAGTCAAGCTGCTCAAGGACTTGACCATCCTTTTTGGCAAGGATAATTACACCGTAACCATCGAGGTTCAACATTTCCTGAATCTCACTGTCCAGGTCAAGAAGGATGGTGAAGTGCCGTTTACCGTATCGGTGGACAAAGGCTTCTTGCAGATGCTTCTTTTTGGCATCCCGATCCATTTTGGCCATCATTTCTTTAAAACCACCAATGAATTGGATGCCCTCCTTTATTTCTTTGCCTTTGAGTTTGTCGTAGACCCTCCCGAAAGGATTATCCTTACCCGGAATGTAGACAATGGTGAGTCGATCATCCACGATTTTTGTATCGAAGGCCTTATTGAACTGATCGTAGAGATCACCCAACTTACGAAAGATCCCAGCATCGGTCGCCAGTTTGCCCACCATGATCGAACACATTGAAATAAAGGTAATTACTGTAAATTTCATCATCGCTTTTCATTTTAAATCCCAAAATTATCCATTATTTGAGGGTGGAATCAAGCTGAATTTTCGGTTTGATACAGAGGGTAGGATTTTTGATTTGTATCTCCGGTTTCTTGCATTAAACCTCCTCAATAGAGAAATTCTGATCCGGTCCTTATGCAGTTGAAATAAAAGACAAACCCTATTTTAGTAGTATGAACAAGAGTAATTGGCAGCGGGCCCAGGTGAAGGCCATCATTGGTGCATGGGCGGTTATTTCCGGACTTTTTGCACTCCAACTATTGACGACTGAAGTTTTTCGGCCGGAAAATTTTGATTCTTTTCAATTGATCTCCTATCCATCCTTTCGTTTTTTGGTCGGAGCTATTTTAATCCTCCTTTTGGTAATTCCCTCCTACAATGCGGTAGCAACAAAGCCTATTTCCATCAAGATACCAGTACTCATCTTTGCCGGATTTACTTTCAGCATTTTGCTTTCTTTTTGTAATCGATTGGGGCTCCGGGCCATGGCCGGGCCCCTGGATCTCAATCAGGTTTGGAAGGATACCGTCAATGAAATCGTCGTTGGCATCTACCACAATGTGCTCTACTTCCTGGTGTTGATAGCTATCTTAGAGGCTCACTATTTTCTTCAGGCAAAACGGCTGGCCACGGAGCGCAAAGAACAGGTAGAACGCGAATTGGCGGAGACCAAGTTGATCGTACTTCGCAACCAATTGCAACCACACTTCCTTTTTAATGCCCTGCACGGTATTTCTTCCATCATCGACTACAATAAGGAAGCTGCGCAGGACATGATTGCAGACCTGAGTAATCTGCTACGCAATTCACTCCAAACGGACTTTACCAAGCCGATTCTACTGGAAGATGAATTGGTCATCCTCAATGCCTATCTAAATATCGAGCGAAAACGCTTCGAGCATCAGATTGAAATTGAAGAGGCCATCGCCCAAAGTGCATTGGGAAGGTCTATTCTTCCTTTCACCCTTCAACCATTGGTGGAAAATTCGATCAAGCACGGCTTTCTGGCCGGATCCTCCTCATTAACGATCAAAATTGAGGCCTTCCAGGAAAATAGTAATTTGCTTATCCGCGTGTCGAATGACGGTCAATCGTTGTCGATTGGTAAGCCGGGCATCGGAATTCAGAATCTCAAGGCAAGACTGGCTAGCAACTATGGAGAAAAGGCCCACTTTACACTAGCGCAACGGGGCGAATGGGTAGTGAATGAAATCAGAATCAAATCAGCATGAGTATCCGCACTATAATTATCGATGATGAAGCTCCCGCGAGAAGGAGAATCCAGAAATTACTGACGAGTGATGCAAGATGCTCCTTGGTTGCTGAGGCAGAGAGTGGCAAGGAAGCCGTTGAGGTCATTCGAAAACACAATCCGGATTTATTGATCCTAGATATTCAACTCAAGGATATGACCGGCTTTGATGTCCTCGACCGGGTTCGCCACTCGTTCAACGGCGTAGTCATCTTCATTACAGCGTACGACGAATATGCAATAAAGGCCTTTGAAGCCAACGCTCTGGATTACTTGCTGAAACCTTTTAAAAATGCCCGCTTCGCTGAATCCCTTTCTAGAGTCCTTAATACCCTGAACCGGAATCAGGTGGCTTCCTTGGAGCAATTAAGGAGGTATCTTTCCGGAAATGCCATGAACAAAAAGAACATTCTGATCAAAGAAGGCCGGACTATACATTACCTGGATCCGAACCAATTATTTTACATCCAATCGGAGGGCTACTACTGCAACTTCCACATCGGCGACACCTTCAAAATGATCCGAATCTCACTCAAGACATGCGAAACAATGTTACCTCTCCATTTCGTCAGGGTCAATCGCTCCGTGATTATCAATAAAAACAAAATAGATTCCGTAAGAAGGTTGAGCAAGTCAGTAGAAGTTTTCCTCATCAGCGGGGAAAAATTCACCGCTAACTATCACCTGGAAGAATTGGGATACCGATTATAATCTATATTGAAAACGGGCAGATCTAGCCAGATCGAGCCCCTTTCGCAAGCGCGACCAGTGCAGTTCTTGCTTCTCCTGCATTGGTGACCGGTGCGCTGAAGTCAAAACGAACTTTGCGGTTGTTGACAAAGACATCGAAACCTTCACTGTCAATCCCTACCATACGCACGACATCCGTCGACCCAACGCTCATCTGTTTGTAAAATCGGCAGTAGCTGATCAAAGCATCGTTGTGATCTTCATTCATGTGGTTTACAATGTGTCCCTCGCTACCACTTCGAAAAGGGTTTTCGAGAAATAGGTCTGCCGGTTCTAACCAGTGAATCGCGCCAAAACCGGCAATGTACCGAACGGTCAGTGGAACCAAACGGTAAAAAGAAAAATCCAACATCTGGACATACGAGCGGGATTCCGGGAAATGGCGGTGATACCTTTCTTTCACTTCTACCTCATCATCAGGAAGTGGCTCCACATGGCCCACCACACAGAGTCGGGCATTGGCTTGACCGGCACTTTGTGGGGCCGCCACAGTCAATGAACAACGATTATCCGCCACCAGATTTTTGGTGTGTTCAGCCAGCTTGGAGATGAGAATGACCGGTCGGCCATAATTGTCGGGACAATAAGGGACTAAAGACCCAAAAGGGAAACCCTCCAATTTGACCGACAGCGTAGACAGCACCGCAGCAGATTGGCTATTCAGCAGTGACCTTGCTTTTCGTGTAGCTATTTTTGTCATCAAAGTCCGTTTGAGTAATCGATTTTATTTTGGTTGCCATTGTTGATATTCTTACTTTGGTTGCAATAGAAACCACAGCAGCAATAGCTGCAACAGCAACAACAGTATCCACCGTAAAAACTGCCTATCTTATGATCCAAAAGATATCACCCGTTTTGCTACTATGCTTGGCCTTCCAAACCTTGTTTGGCCAGTCTTTCACTAATGGTTTTTCCTTTACACTACCGCCTTTCGATGCTTCCCGTGCGGATTTTTTACCTCATTTTGAA
>JANQRV010000594.1 GCA_028284395.1 Saprospiraceae bacterium | reverse complement strand
AACTCATGCTACTGCAGCTACTGCGTTTTGAATTACGCTATCAAGCAAGACAGCGAGCCCTTCCCGTTGCCGCATTCGTGTTTTTCACTTTGGGTTGGTTTCTTGGAAATGCCGGCAATGCCCCGGCCATGGTCGATTTTAATGCCCCCTTTCAGATCAGCTATTACACGGGCAATTTATCGCTGATGACTGTTTTCATCATTATGTTCTTTGCGGTAAGCGGGGCCATTCGGGATCGTCGATACCAGATGGAACCAATCATTCACAGCTCCTCGGTCCGTAAAGTACATTTCTTCTGGAGTAAATTCATTGGCGTATTCCTGTTCAGTGTGCTTGGATTTAGCCTTTTCCTACCGGGCTTTCTGGTGGGGCTATCTCTTTCGGATCTGGATGCTGCACGCATTGGTCCTTTCCAACTTCGAAGCTATCTGTGGCCTCTTCTGGTCATTATCGTCCCGAATGTCTTCATCTGTACGTCCCTGCTTTTCTCGGTGAGCTTGTTGTCCAAGAGCAATGTCGCGGTTTATGCCAGTGCCGTGCTCATTTACATCCTGTATTTTGTAGTAGGCATTCTTTCCAACTCCCCCATGTTTGCCTCGTCCTTGCCAGCTTCACCGGAACGCATGGCCCTTGCCGCATTGGCCGATCCATTCGCCATTTCCACCTTTTTTGAACACACCCATTTTTGGACTCCCTTTGAAAAAAGTAATGAACCTTTTTCTTTTTCGGGAAATTATCGCAGAAACCGATTGCTGTGGACCGGGTTTTCCTTCCTCCTATTGGGCATTACTTACCGCTTGTTCTCTTTTAGGAAGATGGGACCGCTGCGGAAGAAAAAACCGGAAACATTAGGCGATCAAATGGCAATTGGCCAATATCGCCCGGTCAGCATCCGGATCAATACGAAAACGCAATGGATGGCTTGGTGGTCTTCCGTCGTAATCGATGTCAAAGAAATTCTTAAGAGCCTGCCCTTTATGGCTATATTATTTACCTTGCTGATTGCGATGCTGCTTGAATTGTACATCAAGTTTTTTGAAGGCGGGTCGCACGGCGAAAGCTGGTATCCGTTCACCAATCTGGTGATTGAAACGGTCGTGGAGATCATTCCAATTCTCATCAAAATTCTCATTGTGTTTTACAGTGGAGAATTGATCTGGAAAGCCAGCGAACGGAAATTCGACGGCATACTAAATGCATGTCCAACACTCAACTGGGTTTTCTTTTCCTCTAAATTGACGGTCCTGGTCCTGCTACCGGCACTGCTGATCGCCACTGCTATCCTTGTATGTCTGATGTTTCAAGCGATCAATGGTTTCACAAACCTGGACCACAGGCAATATCTCCTACTTTTTTACCATCATGGCATCCCCGCACTGGTATTTTCTATGTTGGCTATTTTCGTACAAAGCATCTCCAGGAGCAAATACCTTGGAATGGGGATCACGGGTTTGATCATCCTGTGTCTGGCCACTCCCCTATCCAATAATTTAGGTATTGAACATCCCATGTTGAGAATCGGGGTAATGCCTTCCATTCCCTACTCCAATTTGGCAGGTTATGGCATCCAGTCTCAAGCTTTTGCCATTTATGCCTGGTATTGGACCGCTTTTGGAATCACCTTATCCATTCTTTCCTTAAAATGCTGGAATCGTCGGCTTGTCGAGCCCTGGCGGATCCGCAACGCAATGGATCCCTCAAAGTGGAAGCGCCGGGAAATAATGGCTTTAAGCCTGTCTCTGTTGATCTTTATGGCAACGGGAATGATCGTTTATGGAAAGATCCACCATGATGGAAACTACCGGAACAAGCAGGATAAGATGGACTACAGCGAACAATACGAGCGAAAGTTCAAACAGTTCGAGGGTCTTCCCAGTCTCCATTATACCGCCCTGGAAACGGAAGTTGCCATCTACCCTCATGAAGAGAAATATACGGTATCGGCCGATTATCAATTGATCAACAAAAACGATGTTCCGGTTAAGCGGGTTTTCCTGACCGAGACCAAAAAGCTTTCCGATATCCGGCTGGAAAATGCAACACTGATTTTCAAGGATACGGCTTTTGGGACCTATCTTTTTGAATTCAATTCGCCATTGCTGCCCCAACAAACAACGAGTATGCGTTATCAATTGTCCCAACAGTCACTTCCCTTTAGACCGGATCCGGCCATTGTCAAAAATGGAACACACATCAGGCGCGAAGTATTCGAACCGGCATTGGGGTATCAGAAGAGCCTGGAATTGGCCGATGCCCGGGAAAGAAAAAAACGCGGGCTTCCCAGACGGAACACATCTCCCGTAAACGATCAATACCTCTTAAATGCCAAGGCTGGGAACGGGGACGTAGCTTTCGAAACAATTGTGTCGACCTCGGAAGACCAGATAGCCTTAGCGCCCGGTAATCTCATAAAGAAGTGGACCGAAAACGGTCGAAACTTTTACCAGTATCAGTACCCCGAAAAAAACGTCCCCGTCATTGTCTATTCTTCAGCGAAGTACGAGGTCCAAGAACAATCCTGCTATGGTGTTGATGTGACCTACTACTATCATCCCGGTCACGACATCAATCACGAAACAATAGCGGCCAGTACGTGTGCAACAATGTCTTACTGCATCGAAAACTTTGGGGATTACCCCTTCGACCATCTCAGGATTTCTGAAATACCATCATACTATCCATTTGGAGGTACGGCACACCCCGGTCTCATCCATTTGGTAGAAGACGATTTATACCTCCTCGACATCCGTCAAAACTCGACCTACAATCCAGTAGCAAACAGGACGGCAAAGGAGATTGCTCATCAGTGGTGGGGCATGGCTTTAACGCCTAAAAGCGTTCCCGGCATGGGGTTCTTCACCCAAGGGCTAACCAAATATACGGCGGCAATCATTCTGCAGAAAATGTACGGAATCGGTGCGCAATGGGAGCTCTGCAAAAATCTCAACGAACGCTATTTCCGGGGACGTTCATTTGCCGCCGCCGCCGAACCTCCCCTCTATCTCGAAGAGGGCGAATACTACCTCACGGATGGCAAAAGCAGCTTGGTTTTATTGGCCATTCGCGATTTAATCGGTGAGGAAAAACTCAATTCAGTGCTCCGAAATCTAATCGAACGGGATACTCAAGCTGCCACTTACGAAGTACACACTTTGAATTTCATGGAAGAATTGTACCAGGCAGCCCCACGGAAGTATCACCCATTGATCGATGAGTGGATGAAGCAAATCATTCGCTATGAACTCACGATCGACCACACCGATCATCGACGCTTAGCCAATGGCAGCTACGAGATCACCGCCACCATTACGGCCAATAGATTCAAGACACTTTCTTCGGGTAAAGAAGTAGCCATTGGTATCGACGAGCCCCTTAAAATAGGGTGCTTCGCCCAACATCCCAAAGACCTCGGAACGACGGATCAGGTCGTATACCTGAAAGACCATCGAATCAACGCCCCCCGGACGAACATCCGCCTGGTGCTCGACACTTTACCGCAATTCATTAGTATTGATCCTTTTCTGACGCGAATGGATCGTAATTATGCGGATAACCTTAAAGCGATCCGGGAGAAGTAGGGAGTCTTTCCGCATCAGCGGTCAACTATTTCTGCTTCCGCTCTTTATAAGCCTCAAACCGCGATTGATAATCCGACAACTCCTCTTCCGTAAATCGGTCTTTGTAACGCGGGGGAAGTTCCAATCGCTCGGGCACATCATCGGGTGCGAGATCGAAGAACAAATTGCGCCCATCCTTTTTCTTTTTGAGTTCAAAAGCATCGTAGAGTTTATTGTCGATCGTATAGGCCTCAAAGCGAAGGATGTCGCCGTCGATGTGGATTAATTGATAGAGCTGGGTATTGGAGGCGCCGCGTTGCATCCAGTCGTTAAGGCCAAGATCGTACATTTTGGGGCCGCTGACACTGACTACATAAATGGGACCATCGATCGTACTGCGCTTGCCCTTCCCCAGGGGCAGGTTGGTGCCTCGCCCGTACGTATGATCGTGCCCGGTAAGCACAATGTCGACTTTATACTCTTCCAGCATTTGCTGCAGGGCATGGCGCAATTCCTCATTGTCCCGGCCGTGTTTGGTAGAGTAAATCGGATAATGCATGGTCAGCACCGTCCATTTCTGTTGGTTTTCTTCGAGCACCTCCCGCAACCACTGAACTTGTAGGGCGCTGTCTCTTTCGGATCGGTAAAAGGCCGGTCCGTCAAAAGATATGATTCTCGTTCCCTGGTAATCGATGTAGTAAGCCGTCTCCGACAATTCTTTTGGTCCGTTTTCCGGTAGTGTAAAAGTGGGTTTCCAGTGCTTTGACAGGCTGTAAACCCCTTCCTCATTTCTGCCGTATTCGTGATTGCCGGGAGTAGCCACGCTCGGCATCATGCGGTAGATCCAACTTCCGGCATAATACCATTCGCCCCATTCGTGGTCGCGATTGCGTCGGTTCACAAGGTCGCCGGCATGAAGCAGGAAATTGGCTTTCGGCAACTCCTGATAAGCGCCCCGGATGGTACGCGACCACATCGACTTGATGTCGTTTTGCGCATCGCCAAAATAAATGAAAGCGAGTGGTGCTTCGGTCTTGGCGGCAGTGCGAAAATGCGCCCATTCGCTCCAATGGGTCGTACTGTCCCCGACGCGGTAGGCGTACAGGGTTTCAGGGTCCAGACCAGGGATGATAGCAGAAAAGTAATTGGCCCCACTTTGATCACTCAAATAGGGCGTTTTAGCGGCCTCGACTACTCGTACGGACTTTAATAGGTCGGGCGACGGATCAACCTTGCCGAACTGGACCACGCCTCGATTCACATAAACGGCAGTCCGCCAGGTGACGGCCATACTCTGTGCCGGCGTTTCGGTCAGGTTGAGCATGATGCGGTCGGGCATGGCGGATGGTGGATAATGGTCCTGGTCTTGAGCAATTAGATGGGTCGTCAAGGCCCAAAAAACAAACAGTAAGGATGGAAATTTCATTAGTTGACAGTTGGATTTGTGAAAATGCAAACTAGTCAATTAATGTTAATTGGAAATTAAAAAAGACGTAAGGTGGACAACCTGTTCGAATTCAAATCACCTATCACTTATTTTATAAAATCACCCTAATATTTATATAAAAACAATTAATAATGTTAAAAAAATATTTCCTCCATCCAATATAATTATAAAATACGTCGTTTATGTTTACGCAAAGTATATATTGCGACTTTACACCCTGAATAAACAAAATTAAACATATTTCACATACCCCCTTTAATTAAAACCAAATGTTATGGCTCGTCTTCCTTATGTAATCCCCTATGACCCCGCATTTCTTGGTGATGGTTTTGAAGTTCCACATCCGAAAACCTGTTGCGGAGGAAAGTTGTTGAATGGCGGGGAAGTGATCGATTACATTCATTTTTCACTGGTAATGCACCGGGACCGTCGCTCTGCCCTCTACACCGCCCACAATGTCGATATCAGCCAAAAACGATCTGCAGATCGCACCAGTTGGGATCTGGATCTGCGAATTGGCGCGCAGCATCAAATTGGAAATGAGGCCTACCGCAATAATAACTGGGATCGGGGGCACCTCGTCCGTCGGAGTGCGGTGGCCTGGGGAAGCAGTCAGCAAGAGGCTCAAGATGCAAGTGATTCCACCTTTTATTATCCCGTGGCAGCGCTCCAACATGAAACTTTTAATCAAAGCAGTAGTAAATGGCTGGGGCTGGAAGACTGGATTTTACAGAAAGCCGGTTCTTTTGCTACCAGGCTCTGTGTATTTACAGGGCCGATTTACACCGAATTCGATAAAGAAGAACGAGGGTTCAAAATACCATCGGCCTTTTGGAAAATTGTTGTTTTAAGAGACCCCACCTCGGCCGGTCAGGATTTGGCAGCACTGGGCTTCATCATGAAACAAAATGAAAGCTGGAGAAAAGTCGGCCGCAGAGCATTGACCAACCTGGAACCATTTCACGTCAGCATCGCTGAGATTGAAGCCTATACCGGGCTTAGATTTGGATCAATTGGCCAGCTGGACGAATTCGACTGGAGGCAAGTTCGATTCCGGGCTCGCTCCATGATGCCTCCAATTCCAATCAATGGACCGGATGATATAGTTTTCTCGGGAGACCGCCGTCGGGCCCGCGGTATTCGGGCATTGAGAAAGTTTTCTGCCGGCGCGGAACTTCCGGCAGCAATAGCGAAAGTTGACAAACCAGGTGCGCGATCCGTCGAGCAAAAACCCTGTGGCTGCAAGGATCACCGTATGGATTTAGAGCAAGAAATAAAAGCTTTAAAAGCGCAGACTACAGCGCTGTGCGAAATTGTAGAATCTTTAGTAGGAAGTGAAGATAGGAATATCAATGATCGATCTATGGGAAATTTGCGTTCGACTCTGGCGAGAATTATTGGCGGAGAGATTGTTCAGCCCGGCGAATTTGAAGAATGCGTCGCCATTGGGAACGACGTGGATGGGTATTTCTGTAGCGGAATTCTGGTTCACGAAAAACTCGTATTAACGGCTGCACACTGCTCCGAGCTCCCAATGACCAAAGTATTCCTCAAGGGAAGGCAAGTTTCCACAGAGCTGGGGGCCGAAATTAGAAAAGTAGCCGAGGTAATCCTTCATCCCGACTATGATCTGACGCAGATCCCTCAGCATGACATCGCCGTCTTAGTGCTTAAGGAGGCTTCTAAAGTCGCCCCCGCCATCCTGGCCAGTAGAGCGGAAGTATTGGCAGATGATTCCCTGATTCTCGTAGGATTCGGTTCCGATTCGCCAGATGGACTGACGGGTTTTGGAACGAAACGGAAAGTAAACGTCGCACGCACGAATACTTCCGGTTTCTCAGAAAATGAAATGCTACAAATTCAACAAGAACACGGGTTTGCCGTCACCCATGAGTTCCATGGCGGAGATATTCGCTCCGGTAGAGATACCTGTAATGGCGATAGTGGAGGACCAGCTTATATCGACATGGGAGGCATGCGAAAAGTGGCCGGGCTAACATCGAGGGCAGCGGAATCCTTCATCGATCCT
>JANQRV010000546.1 GCA_028284395.1 Saprospiraceae bacterium | reverse complement strand
GGGGAGGGGGGGGCGATAGGGGAGGGGGTCGAGGTGGCCGTGGTGGAGGTGGCGCTACTGCCAGTGACTTCCTGGTGGGACAGCAGGGCGGGATCGCAACGACTCATGCTCTTGGAATCAATTACTCCGACAAATGGGGTAAAAAGTTTGATGTCTCCGGTAGCTATTTTTTCAATATGAGCGAAAATGAGGCAATAGAAAGTTTGAACCGCGAATTCGTAGATGTCGCTGAGGTAAGTGAAATTTACCGTGAAGCCAATAACAGCATTACCGATAACTTCAATCATCGCTTAAATTTTAGATTGGAGTACGAATTGGATGAATCCAATTCGATCATCATGCGGCCACGCATTAGTATTCAGGATAACAACGGACTGTCGAATACATTTGGACAAACTTTTTTGGGGGATGTGCTTTGGAATCAAACGGACAATGACTATCGCTCGGAATTAAGCGGAATAAATTTTTCTAACAGTCTATTGTTTCGGCATCGTTTTGCCAAGCGACGAAGAACTTTGTCGGTAAATTTCAATACGACCTATAACGAAAAGACCGGAGTTAGCTTTTTGAATTCGGAAGACCTATTTTTTTCCGATGATACCATGGAGTTAATAGATCAGCTAGCGGATCTGGGCATTGAAGGATGGAACCTCTCCAGTAACGTAATGTATACCGAACCGGTGGGGAAAAACAGCATGCTGATGTTGAATTACCGGATCTCCTGGCAAATGGATGACTCCGATAAGAAGACATTTGATTTTGACGAAGATGCTGCAGATTACGAAGATCTCAATAATTCGCTTTCCAATGTTTTTTCCAACGATTTTGTGACCAATGAGGCAGGTGCAGGCTATAACTACCGAAAAGGCGCCACGATGATAATGACTCGGGGGTCCTTGCAATGGGCGCAACTTGACAATGAACAGTTTTTTCCAACCGTGGCCGAGACCAATAATAACTTTACCAGTATCCTACCTTTCGTAATGGTCCGTCACAACTTCTCCCGGATGAAAAACCTACGGGTATTTTATCGAACGAATACGAGACTGCCAACCGTCGAACAATTACAAAATGTAGTAGACAATAGCAATCCACTGCAACTTTCAATCGGTAATCCAGATCTCAGGCAGCAATATCAACAGAATTTATCATTGCGCTATTCTAGTACCAATACCGAAAAATCGACCGTATTTTTTACCATGCTTTCGGGCGGAACAACTAAGAATTACATTGCCAACAGTACCTACCTGGCGGGAACAGAACATCCGATATTTGCCGAGCTCGAACTGGATGCGGGCTCACAGTTGACACAGCCCGTGAATCTGGATGGCTACTGGAATATTCGGTCCTTTACGACTTTTGGCGTTCCACTCAATCGGATCAAATCTAATCTCAATATTAATCTGACCGGAAACTATGCCCGGATTCCCGGGATCATCAATGATGCACTTAATTTCTCCAGTAATACTACTGCCGGCCTAGGTTTGGTATTAAGTAGTAATGTCAGTGATAAAGTAGATTTTACGATTTCTTCTCGATCCAGTTATAATATTGTCCATAATAGTCTACAAACCGACTTGAATGCCAATTACCTTCAACAGAATTCCCGTCTAAAATTCAACTGGATCATTGGAGAGGGCATTGTATTCAGAACTGATTTTACGCATCAATTTTACGATGGACTGGCCGATGATTTTGATCAGAGTTTTTTTGTGTGGAATATGAGCCTTGGCCAGAAGGTGTTTAAAAATAAAAGAGGAGAGATTGCACTTGCGATTTATGACTTGCTAGACCAAAACAATCGGATTTCAAGGACAATTACGGAGACTTACATTGAAGATACCCAGACAAATATCTTGCAACGGTTTGTTATGCTGAACTTTACTTATAACTTGCGAAATTTCTACAGTAAAAAATGAGTACAGTGATGGACAGGCAACCTTTTTATAATAAAATGCACCTAATAATTGCCAACTATTCCAATAGGTAGTTGTGTTGTGTTTATGGGGTTCTTTTAAGTGTTTTGTTATCAGTTGTTTATAACCTTTTTTATTTATTTTTGTACAACCTTTTTTCCAAAAACTGACTCTTTAAATTCAAAAAAGGTCCTGTTCTTAGCTCCTATTTTCATCAGACTATTAAACAATACTCAATTTTTAACAAAAAGAAATTTTGATGAAACGAAGTCTACACCTAATGGTGTTACTGATGCTTGGTTTTTGTCTGCAGTCCACGATGTTGAAAGCTCAGGATAACGACCAGGTCAAGATTAAGGTTAATTACAAGCAAAAGCCCTTGAGCCTTGTGATATTGGACCTGAATATCAATTATCGATTGCAGTTTGAATACGATAAGGAAGATATCAAGGACATCACAATTACCAAATCTCTTACCAAGACTCCTTTAAAAGAAGGGCTTGCCCAAATATTTGCTGGCACCGGGCTGGGGTTTAACCTGAAATCCGGTCGGAAAATTCAACTCTTCAAATTGGAAGAAAGCCCGATTATAGAAGAAGTGATTGAGGCATCGACGGAAAATGCGGAGCGCTTCGATTTCAATGCGTCGGGTGTCGTGCGGGATTTGAATACCGGAGAGACGTTACCGTTTGCATCCGTTCTGGTCAAAGGTACCTTGAATGGTACGGCCACCAATGTAGATGGTTATTTCACTTTATTCAATGTTCCCTCAGATACAGCAATTTTGGAAGTAGAGTACCTCGGGTACCAATCATCCAATTTTCGGCTGTCTCCTAAAATGGATCTCAGTGAAATTGAAATCAACCTGGACAATTTTCAGCAGCAGTTAGAGGAGGTTATTGTGGTTGCCGATAAAGAAGAACAACTGATCAAAGCTTCCAAAGGGATCAGTCAAATTGCGGTCTCTCCCGTGCAATTAGCCACCTTGCCCAGCTTTGGCGAACGCGATATATTTCGTGGTTTACAGTTGTTGCCGGGAGTTAGTGGGACCAATGAAAGTTCATCCGGACTCTTTGTCAGGGGAGGGACACCGGACCAAAACCTCATTCTATTTGATGGGTTTACTGTTTATCATGTCGATCATCTTTTTGGGTTTTTTAGTGCCTTTAACCCAAATGCCATTAAAGATGTACAGTTGTATAAAGGCGGTTTTGATGCCAAATTTGGTGGACGGATTTCCAGTGTGGTCGAGTTGACCGGAAAAGATGGTAATACGGAGCAATTTAACTTTGGACTCGGGATTAGCCTTCTCAGCTATAATGGCTTCGTTGAGGCGCCTTTTGCGGATGGGAAGGGCTCGGTTTTGATTGCTGCCCGGCGGTCGTTTCAAAGTGGTTTTTACAGTAATATTTTCGATTCATTTACGCAGAGCAATGAAGACAACGCCCAGGAGGGGACGGAACAGCGGATCAGTCGTTTTTTAGGACAACAGGAAATACAACCGAACTCGTACTTCTACGACCTGAATGCAAAGATTACTTACCGACCGACTAAGAAAGATGTGATAGCTCTTAGTTTCTATAACGGCCAGGATAACCTGGATAACTCTCGAAACTTTGACAGTGATAGTTTTGGGGCCTTCGGAGGTGGTTTTGGAGGCGGTTTCGGAGGTGGTTTCGGTGGGGGCAGTAATGTAAGACGTACTTTCTCTTTTCAGAGTAACAATACGGATTTGACCAATTGGGGAAATACCGGAGGGAGTGTGAAATGGTCAAGGCGATGGAGCAATCGTTTTTACAGCAATGCCAACCTGTCCTACTCTAACTATTTCAGCGAAAGAGATCAGAACACGGCTGTAAACATCACACGTAGTGATTCCACTTTTACTCGCAACAACGGCAGTTTTGAATCCAATGATTTGAGGGACTTTACCTTTAAATTGGACAATGAATTCAATGTGAATCAAAACAACCAATTGGGGTTTGGCTGGCAATCGACTTACAATGATATTGAATACGCATTTATTCAAAACGATACGATCAATGTTTTAAATCGCGAAGATCAGGGATGGACCCATGCACTGTACCTGCAAGACAAGCATACTTTTGCGGATAAATTGATCGTCAAGGGTGGAATACGATTGGCGCAGTATAGTGTTAACAATGAAATATACCTCGAACCCAGAGCTTCCATGACTTACCTGGTATCGGACCTCATTAAGTTTAAAGCTGCCTGGGGCCAATACAATCAATTTGCCACTAGGGTTGTACGGGAAGACATCCAACAAGGAAGTCGCGATTTCTGGCTATTGGCCAATGACGATAATGTACCGATCAGTTCTTCGGAACATTTCATTGTCGGAGCCAGTTTCGAAACCAATGGATTACTTTTTGATGTAGAAGGATACTATAAAGATTTGGCCGGGCTATCGGAATACTCAACGCGATTCGTAGCTTCCGGTTTTGGTCGAAATCGAACGCTGGATTACGAGGAGTTTTTCTTTACGGGAACGGGTGTTGCAAAGGGAATAGAATTCCTGCTACAAAAGAAGACGGGGCAATTGACAGGATGGGTCAGTTATACCTTGGGCGAAGTAAAGTATGATTTTGATGCCTTCGGAGACACACCATTTTTTGCCAATCAAGATCAAACTCACGAACTAAAAATTGTCGGTAGTTACAAATGGAGGAAATGGACCTTTAGCTCAACCTTTATTTATGGTACCGGGCGGCCTTATACTGCTCCCACCGGTTATTATGAAATAGGGTTATTGGATGGTACAACTACTGATTTTTTTGAAGTCAGCGAGAAGAATGCTTTGCGTTTTCCAGATTATCATCGGTTGGACCTGGCTGCATCGGTTGACTTTCGACTGGGAGGTAGTAAAGCCAATTTAGGGCTTTCCCTTTTCAATATTTACAATCGGGAAAATGTTTGGTACAAGCAATATGATGTCATTGAAGGAGAACTGATTGAAACGGATATCAATTTGCTGGATTTTACCCCTAGTTTGTTTTTTAGTTGGCGTTTGAAGTAGTATAAAAATAAAATCATGAGATCAATTATATTCATATTTACTATCCTCTTGCTAGCCGCTGCCTGCGAGCAAGAAACCATCACGAGTTTGGAAACAAATACCGCCGTTGTGGATGCCTATCTCTATGCGGGTCAACCCGTGGATTCGATTCAAATAACACAGTCTTTTTCCTATGCTAGACCGGAAGAAGGTCTCATTACCTTGGATGATTTGGTCGTTAATCTTTTTGATGGTGAAAAGAACTATACCTTGACCAATTCCGGTAATGGCTTTTATCGAAGTGAGGACTTGATTATTGAAGCCGGCCGCAGTTATTCATTGGATTTTCAGTTTAATGGAGAGACAGTTTCGGCAGAGACTTTTATTCCATCAGTGCGTAATGCAGAGATTTCCAACGATCGGATTGATATGGAAAAAGTGTCGGCTGGTTTCGGAGCCAATCCCAGTTTCTTTAGTCTGGAGCCAATAGAAGTCAGTTGGAATAACCCGGAACGGGACCATTATTATGTAGTTGTTGAGAACATTGAGGACGATCCGGAGTACGTTAATGAGATTTTTGCTGATCCCGATAATCCTCGTCGTCGGTTTCAGATTATTACAGAACCTGAAGTGACCGATTTTTACACTGTGGATCCCAGAAGAGAAATTACTCAATTCGGGACGCATCAAGTGATCATATTCAGAGTCAATCCTGAATATGCCGCTTTATATCAATTATCGGGTAGTTCCTCGGTATCCATTACGCAGCCTCCCAGCAATATCAATAATGGTTTGGGTATTTTCACCGGAGTGAGCAGTGACACCCTGTACTTTGAAGTCAATAAGATTTAAAAGATAAAGGACTCTAATGAGTTCAAGAATTAGGCTAGAACAGTTGATTTTTGGATGAAGAGGCTGCCGGGGGATTTTCTCGGCAGTTTTTTTCTGTATCAGCATCAACCCACTCATAAGTCCTTGCACCAAGTGTAACGCCTTCCCGGCCAATTTCCCGGATTACAAACTCTCCTTTTGGAGGAATGATACTGGTTTGTTGGCGAAGTCGGTGCAGGTTTTCGTAAGTCTTGTAGTCAACCGGAGTTCTTTGACGTAGTCTTTCGAAAAGCTTAAAGTCTTTGACTACTTCCCGCCAGGTTGACTGAATCTGGCCTTCGAAAACTTTGGATTTTGAACCACTTCCATAGCTGAAAAAGCCCATTTTGCTCCCCGCAAGATTGGATGATTCTTGTAGATCTATTTCTAGAACGCTCATCAGGGAAAGGAAGATAGAGCAAGCATACATATTGCCAACCTCGCTGGATGCCCGTTGTCCTTTCTCCAGTTTTTCTTTGATGAACCCCCGATACTGATCGGACTTAGTTATCGCTCTCAAAAAAACAGCATAGGCTTTTTCAAAGTCGTCGGGTTCGTTAAATTGGTCGGCTTTTGGTTCTACCAGCCCCAGCGTTTCCGCCAATCCAACCCAACTACCTTCTAACTCTAATTCCATCTTGTAAATCTCGGAGAAAATGCGTTTGGCATGGAAGGCATAGGGTAGGTGGAAGACCAATCTTGCCCAGCGGTTTGTCATCAGATCATTGGCAGAAAAAAATCCCTCTTTCTCTGCCTGGGCTCGAAAGTTCTGGTAAGCTTCTCTGATTCTGTTCTGGTAAGTAAGGTTAGAAAACGGGCCATCAAAAATGGGAGTATCCTTGTGAAGCGTCAATTCTTCATCATTGTCATCGAGTATGCCCTTAACGGCTAGGCTATCTGGAAGCCGTTTAAGAAGGTCTTCTGCGTTTAGTCCATTGCGCCCGATGAGTTCCAAAACTTCATCGATCAATTTCAACTTCGAAACTTTCCGCTGGGGTTTGAAGAAGTCGTGTTCACTCATAGTGGCTACTCCAATGTGGTCTTCTATCGTCAACAGACGTGGATGGTGCTTGACCAGCATGGCAACGGCACCCGCCCCCTGAGTGTATTCTCCGGTCGAAGCCAGTTCGTATTTTGCGAAGTCCGAGCAGACTACGATACCTATCCGTTCGCGGTTGCCTCTTACCCAATCTAGTGTGTTATGGAGAGCATCCACTCCGCCAACACAGGCGAAGGTAAGATCTACAACATCGCAATTCAGCAAACAATCTGCTCCGTATTGCTTCTGATACTTCTGCAGTAACATATCCAAAACGTAAGTTGCCGTAGGCTTGGCGCCATCTAAAGCGCTTTCGGTCCCTAGGTAAATACGGCCAATCGACTGGGGGGGCAACTGGTTTTTGTCGATGATTTCCGCGACGGCATTGGCCGCCATTGTAGCGGCGTCTTCGTGAAGATCCGGGATGGCCATATTGGTCAGGCCTAGTCCCTTGTTGAGTTTAGCGTATTCGATACTTCTTGCCTCAGCCAGGGTTTCTATTGGAAGATAGATCTTCGGTACATAAACCGCCATGTCATCGATGCCTACGATCGAGTGTTGCATAGGATAATTGGTTTTGTTCTATGGAAAGACAAAAAAACAAAAAAAATGTTTTTGGTTGCTATCTAATGATACTACTAGCAATCAATGTGTAGAAGGAATTTGCTGCTAAAAAACACTGTTTTTACGATTTCTAAGCAGACGTTATGGATGCAAAAATCCCTGATTTTATTTTCCTCGTACTCGACTGGTTGCAAATAACTTGCGAACGCTGTAACGACCACTTCCATTGACTAATACCATAAATAGACCACCAATGATGGCAATATTCTTCATAAATAAAATGGCTTGGAGTCTTTTAATATCTTCCGGGTCATTCCAAAAGGAATGAACAATGAATGTGACCGGTACCCAGTACAGGAGCAGTAGAACTGCGCCGAAGCTGGCTCGGTAGCCAATCAGGACGAGGATACCCCCGAATACCAACAAAAAGATGGCTCCAAAGAGCAAAAAATCCTGATTCCAGGTAACTCCGTATTCCGTCATTTTTTCCTTTGTTTCCTTGAAGTAAAAAATGGAATCATAGGCATCGTATAAAAAGATAAAGGACAGGAATATTCGACCTAGTAAATCTATTACATCTTTCATTTTTCCTGGGTTTAAGCTGTGGAATAAAAACGGGCAACCGCCCTTGCAACGTTTTGACCATCGACTGCAGCAGAGATAATACCTCCTGCGTAGCCGGCGCCTTCCCCACAGGGGAATAGTCCTAGAGCATCGTCGTGCATCAGCGTTTCCCGGTCTCGCGGAATGCGAACTGGCGAGCTCGTACGACTTTCTGTGGCGATTACATTTGCCTCTTCAGTGTAATAACCTTTCATTTTTTGTCCAAATTGGCGGATGCCTTTTTGTAACCTTTCGTAAACAAAATCAGGCAGTATTTCGTGCAATGGTGCCGTATAGAGACCAGGAATATAGGAACTAGCGGATAGGTCTGTAGATAACTGCCGATTAACAAAATCTGTCAACCGTTGTGCGGGAGCCTTTTGGCTGCCATCCCCATATCTGAATACCGCTTTTTCGACACTTTCCTGAAACTTTAGTCCTGCGAATACGCCGTATTGCAGATAGGGTTTGAGATCAGCTGTTTCGATCGACGTGACGGTGCCAGAGTTGGCATATGGACTGTCACGCCTCGATAATGACATGCCATTGACCACCAATTCACCAGGAGCCGTAGCGGCGGGTACAACCAGGCCTCCGGGGCACATACAAAAAGAGTAGACGCCCCGATCGCCAACCTGACAAGCGAGTCGATAGCTGGAAGCTGGTAAATCCTTTTCTCGTGGAGACTGGTTGTATTGGATTTGATCGATCAGTGCCTGAGGATGTTCGATCCGTACACCAAGCGCGAAGGGCTTTTGTTCGATCCGTATCTTATGACGGTGCAGCAGGTGGAAAATATCTCTGGCAGAATGGCCGGTGGCTAAGATCAAAGCTTGGACATCATACTCCTCAGAATCATTGATGACGATGCTTCTTATTTTTTTGTCTCGTACGGAGAAGTCGGTCATTAAACTATTAAAATGGATTTGTCCGCCATGCTGTTGTATGGAAGCCCGGATGTTGCTGACAATTTTTGGTAACTTATTAGAACCAATATGTGGATGTGCATCCACAAGGATATCGGGATTCGCTCCATGCTCGACCAATAATTGTAACGTTTTGGCGATGTTTCCTCGTTTGTGGGACCGGGTATACAGTTTTCCATCCGAATAGGTGCCGGCTCCTCCCTCTCCAAAACAATAATTGGAGTGTGGATTGACCTCACCAAATTGTTGGATGGCCCGTAAGTCGCGTCGCCGTTCCCGAACTGCTTTACCTCTTTCGAATAAAATTGGTTTTAAGCCTAATTCGATGAGTTCTAATGCAGCAAAATATCCCGCCGGGCCAGCACCGATGATGGCCACCTCGCTCCGATCAGAAACATCTTGAAATCGATGAAGGAGAGCGGGCTCGGGTGCTGCAATTTCATCGATGATAATGTTGACTCTGAGTCGGTAAAAAGGACGAGCACCTCTCGCGTCAATGGATCTTCTGATGACCTTTACTTCTTCGATACGGTCTGGCCGCACCTTGCTTTTTTGGATGGCCTTGTTTCTAATGAATGGGAAGTCGTTAATTTGCTCCGGTAGAACTTTTAATTCTATCTGTTTGACCATCTGTTTAGTCGCTTCATTGTATTTTAGTCCAGCTGAGCCGGCCGCCTCCACCGGATTCGGCGAAGGTGTCGGGCATAAAGATACGAAGGGAAATGACTTCGTAACAGTTCACTTCTTTGTTTTTTATTGGAGGTCGATTTTTGTCAATTGATCTAAGGGTGAGTATGTTTTCTTCTAACTTTCCTTCAATATCATATCGGCCTTTTTCAAGGAAGAATTTCAGAATGGTTTTGGAGGCATTATAAAGCTTGATCTTAGTTTCCGTAAGAATGTTATCACCCGCCCAGGTTTCGATCACATAATCGTCACCGTATAAGTCGAGTTGTACGGTCTCGGCAGAGTCCAATGCAAAAGTTTTATGAATAATTTTCTGTAATTGTGCATGGGATACGTTTACACCCATGAGAAACACGCCAATAGCCAATACTTTTTTCATCAATCCTTTTTTAAACTGAGGTATTTTTTGCAGAATTTTTCTTTAATTTATCAAACGGTGATGGCTTTTCTTATCTCAACTAAACGTTGCAAAAGAGGTTCTAATTTTTCAAGAGGCAACATATTTGCTCCGTCGGATTTGGCTTGACTCGGATTGGGGTGACACTCAATGAACAAACCATCCACCCCAACTGCTACTCCAGCTCGGGCGATTGTCTCTATTAATTGGGGTTGCCCACCCGTGACCCCTGCAGACTGGTTAGGTCTTTGAAGCGAGTGTGTACAGTCGAGTACAACGGTTGCCTCCAGAGCTTGCATTTGCGGTATGCTCCGAAAGTCGACGACTAAGTCTTGATAACCAAAAGTGGTACCTCTTTCCGTTAACAATATCCGAGAATTACCAGATTCTGTGATCTTATTTTGCGCATGCTTCATGGCTTCAGCACTCATGAACTGTCCTTTTTTTACATTGACAACTTTCCCGGTTTTTGCAGCCGCAACCAAAAGATCGGTTTGTCGACAGAGAAAGGCCGGGATTTGCAATATATCCACATGCTTAGCGGCAATCGAAGCTTCTTCTTCGGTATGAATATCCGTAGTAACGGGAATGTTAAAAGACGCTCGTATCTGAGAAAGTATTGCCAATGCTTTTTCATCACCAATGCCGGTAAATGAATCAAGGCGCGAACGATTTGCTTTTTTGTAAGAACCTTTAAATACATAAGGAATGCCCATCTTTTGCGTCAGATTCTTTATGTGTTCCGCAATTGCAAATGCCATGTTTTTTCCTTCGATTGCACACGGACCCGCAATCAGAAAAAAATTCTTTCTAGACGGATCAAAAATCTCATCAATCACTAGTTGACTTTCAGTCATAATTACGAACTGTTTTTGAACAAACCAATCAAACTGATGGCTCACTGGGCTCGCAAAGGTAAGTCATGGATCGTGGATATTACCTCGCATCCAAATATATAGAAAATACTTAATGTATAAAAAGAGGTTTTTTATACAAAATCAAATACTTTGTCTGTATTCGTATTGAAACAGAAGGTTTACTGGGGAACAATTACGAGGTGAAAACAGATAGAATCTTAGCCGGTGATTCTTCTTTTCAGGGATTTAAACATTTCTTTTCCTTCCTCGGGGTTTCGTACGTAAGTATAAACGGTCCAGATGATTAATGCGGTTAACATTACATTCGTATTAATATGTTAATGGGATAAAACCAAATCAAAGGAAGTCACTTTACCGGCAAATCAGCGATGATGTCCAATGGTAATTGGATTTTACAACCGATGCGGTGAAAAGAACTCCTTCAAAAGGTCAATAATTCTAATTAGCTAAATACTCCGTGATTGGCATGCAGCTATCCGGTAAATCTTTTTTGCTAGAGCGTGTTCTAAAGAAACCGGTTCTGCTATATTAAGTTCAATGCTTACGGTGCAAATATACATATTAAATAAATATGCAAGTGTTAAAATATTAACGGAATTTGAACTCAATAGTTGCCAGAAACTTTCTATATGGTGTTGTCGATGTTTACTTGCTGGGGTTCTGAATCAAAGTTTGGTAGATAGAGGATATAGATAGCAATCTATTAAAGTAAACTAATCATTCATTGATTTTGCTGTCTCTATTGTTGTTAAAATTCCAATTTTAACATTTACATCCTCTAATCCCTTGGATAGGTCCGGCTTATTATTCGTTTTGATCGGCGACTAAGAAGAGTTTAGACTTTTAGCAACCAACCTGAAATGAGAGACACTATGCGGTTTTTGCCTGTCATTGTCATTATCCTCGCATTGGATTTTTATACCTTCCAAGCGGTACAGCTACTCACCCAATCGTTTGATCAACCCATTCGGAATGTCATTTATTTGTTGTTTTGGTCGATCCCGGTCATCACAATTGTCTATTTGATATTCTTCACCAATCCCGAATTTGCCGCGAGCAATAAAGGACTTCAGAGCCTTCTTCGAGCATTCATCTTTATTGCCTATTTATCGAAAGTTTTGATTGCCTTTCCTCTTTTTATCGATGATATCCGACGCAGTTTACTTTGGTTACTAGATGGCATGGGCATTACTGTTGCGGGATATGACGGCGAGCGAAGTATTTTTCTTTCGCGGCTCGGCCTAATCATTGGCGTGGTTCCGTTCGTACTCTTGGCTTATGGTATGATTCGCAACCCCTATCGCTATAAGGTCTTTCGGGAAAAGGCTCGAATAAAGGGTTTGCCCGATGCCTTGGCCGGGTTGAAAATTGTGCAGATCTCCGATATTCATTCTGGTAGTTTCACCCATAAGGAACCAATTAGGAATGCGATCGATCTAATCAATGAAGAAGCGGCTGATCTGGTTTTCTTCACCGGAGACCTGGTTAACAATGTGGCCGATGAAATGGCTGATTATATGGATGTATTTGACAAGATCCGTGCTAAGTACGGCGTGTTTTCTGTATTGGGGAATCACGATTATGGCGAATACGTTCGATGGAAAAATCAACAGGAGCAGTTGAATAACATGGAAAAGTTGAAAGGGGTTCACAAGGAGTTAGGGTGGCAGTTGTTGTTGAACGAACACCGAATGCTGCAGGTGAACCAAGAGAAAGTAGCAGTGATTGGTGTGGAGAATTATTCTGCTAAGCCTCAATTTCCGCGATATGGCGATCTTGCAAAGGCACATAACGGTACTGACACGGCATCACTGAAACTTCTTCTTTCTCATGATCCTTCTCATTGGGAGCATCAGGTAACCAGGGATTTTAAGGATGTTGCCGTGACGTTTTCCGGGCATACTCACGGCATGCAGTTTGGCATTGAAATACCGGGCGTGATCAAATGGAGCCCGATTAAGTACATGTACAAGCAATGGGCCGGCCTGTACCAAAAAGAAGATCAATTTCTCTACGTGAATCGAGGCCTGGGGTTTCTTGGGTACCCGGGTCGAGTGGGCATCTTACCAGAAATTACCGTACTAGAACTTGAAAAAGCTTGACCTGCCCTTCTTGTTGTAAATGCAAGGGCAGGAAGCACATTTTAAACTAATTGCTGAGGTACCGAATCCCGATTGCCCGGTCATTGTTGTAGATGATGATTGCATCTGCCTTGGGATCTCCTGATTGATAAGCTTTTTTGTTCTTCTTTTTGGCGTTCCGAATCATGGTATTTACAATATTGTCGAGGGTAGCGCGGTCATCCGCCATCTCTCCCCAGTTCCAAAAGCCGCTCACATTGAATAGTTCTTCATAGTCAGCCATCGGTTCGGCGTACATATAAATGTCAAATCCATTGACCTTACGGACTTGGGCTACACCTTCATTTTCGTAAGAGGAGGAATTAATCGTAAATGAAAAAAGCAATAGAAGCACTGCAATTGCCAATACCTGTCTCATGATTATCAAATTTTAGGAGTGGGTTAAATATGTAATTTTGATAATGCAAAGTTATTTGGCGATATCGGCCTTTGTTTTCAATTATGTTGCAAATGCTATCGATTATGTTGAATAAGTGGCTGATTTACAGTGGCTAAATGCTGGGTTCTCCCACTTTTTCTTCCGCAAATTGCAAACCCAAGAGGAAATCGTCGACTGAAGTGACATATCGCCAATCCAAGTCGTTAAATGAAAAGATAATCTGCATCTTTACCCAAAAGCGATAGAAATTCCTTCCATTTTTGATCACTTTCTGGTAGCGGATGTTGTCATTCCATTGCAAAATCTTTCCCGGGTGTAAAAATTCCTGGCACATTTCAGTTCTTTTTTAAATGAATGATACGAAGGAGCGAGCCTTCTTGAACCGAATTCGGAAGGTGAATCTGCTTGACTTTTGGTAGGTACTTTCAATGTGTAGGGTAAAGATACAAAAGGGATTGAATTTTCGAAGAAGATATTCGCATGCAATCCTTACATTTGCGCCTTCTATTCACTCGAAAATTAAGCCCAACTCTACAATGAACACTGTTGCCAATAAAATGGAAGACTCCAATGTATATACCCTTATAACCGGTGGAAGCCACGGAATCGGCCTGGCGATGGTGCACGAATGCGCCCGACTGGGAGATAATTTATTGATTGTAGCACTTGATGAAGTAGAGCTGTATCAAATTGGGGAGGAAATCGCTGAAAAGTATGGCGTAAGGACGGATTGTTTGGGTATTGACCTGACGGAGCCGCAAGCACCGGAAACCGTTTTTGAATGGTGCCAAACAGAAGGGTATGTCGTTAATCGATTGATCAATAATGCTGGTTTTGGGCGGAGCGGATTATTTCACAAGATCGATGTGAGACAATACATTCCGATGATGCGCCTCAATAATGAAGTCTTGGTAAAACTCAATTACTATTTCTTACCTTCTATGTTGGAATTGCCCGCTGCCCAGATCCTGAATATGAGTAGTATTGAAGCAAATATGCCTAATCCCTACAAAGCCGTTTACACGGGGACCAAAAACTTTGTATATGCATTCACTCTGGCTTTACGCGAAGAGTTAAAGGCAACAAATGTGACGGTCAGCGTTCTTTGCCCGGGGCCAACCCTGACCAATGAAGATGGTTTAAAACGGGTGAAGGCTCAAGGTTGGAAGGCCAAGGTATTATTGCTGATGCCCGACGAGGTGGCGAAACCTGCCATCGAAGGCATGCGTAGAGGAGAACACGTCATCGTTCCCGGCTGGAGAAATGGTTTACTAAATCGCATTATGTATCTCTTACCCACCAAACCCAAGATGGCGATCATGGAAAAACTGTTTCGCAAATACAAGGATGAAGGAGCGAGCTAGATGGGTTTGAAAAAATCATCGATGCCACATAACTCCATACTGATGTCCCATAATTTGCTGGCTGCTTCGGTATTGTGAGACAGTTTGGCAGAAGGCTTTGGCTTGCATTTGTCCCAATATTTGGCACTAACCCCCTTAACTTCATCGGAAGTAGCTAAGTAGAGAGAGGTCTTGGCGCCTTCTTCCGGTGAGACGCCTCCACTTCTGCGCAGCTTCCACACAAAACTATGCAACCATAGGGTATGCTTAAGGCCGATATCGGTCTTTACCAAACCGGGTTGCAAGGCATTAACGGTAATGTGTTTGTCGGTTTTACGGCGGTCTAACTCATAAGTAAACAGGACATTGCCAAGTTTGGATTGAGCATAAGAACGCAGGCCATTGTATTTCTTATCGAGATAGAGATTGCCAAAATGGATTTTGGTATCGAAGTGATTGTCTGAAGAGACATTGATAATCCTCGCTTCCGGAGCTTTTTGCAGGGCAGGATAAATCAAATGAGTCAGGAGGATATAAGCAAGATGGTTGACGGCGAAAACACTTTCGATTCCATCTTCCGTCATTGTTCGTTTTGAAAACCAGGCTCCCGCATTGTTGACCAGAACATCAATTTGATCGGTTTGGTCCAGAATAGATGCTCCCGCTCTTCGAATTTGTTTCTGAGAACTTAGGTCAGCGATCACCAATTCCAATTCCGCAGCTGGTACTTCCGCAAGTATAGTTTCCAATGCTTTTTGCCCTTTTGCCGGATTTCTGCAAATCATGAAGACTTTTGCTCCTTTGAGGGCCAATCCCCGGGCTGTTTGAAATCCGATGCCGGAGTTTGCCCCGGTCACAATACAGGTTTTACCCTTCATGTTTTTTTGGGAGGAAGATAAATAAATTCTGAAAATCCCACCTGATCCGGATCATCCGATCGGACCGGAAAGTTCAAATAACCACTTAGTCATTTCGCTTCAGCAATTCCTGAAAACGATCTTGGGCCGAATATCTGAGATAGGGTTCTCCATCCATAAGTTCTTGAAGAGAATGGCCTTTGTCTACTGCTTTTTCCAATGCTTTGTAAAATAGGTCTTCTTTGCCAAGAAATCCGTAAGTTTCTGCTAAAGTAGTATAAGGGTAGGATTGGTTGGGATCCAAAGCAATCGCCTGGTTGACGTAAATAAGGGCGCTATCGTATTCCATAAGAGAATATTTGCACATGGCAATATGATTGAGTGCGCTTTGTTCCTGCCATTTATTCTTATGTTTTCTCGACGAGGCCAAAATTAACCGATTGGCCCGAAGTGCTTCCGAGTAGTTTTTGGCATTTCGATACATATATCCGCGGTATCGGTTGAGGGCTCCAATGTTTTCCGGATTTAATTCAATGGCTAATTGAATCATTTTCAGTGCATTAGGGAGGTCGCCGGCAAAAAAGAATGCACCGGCCAAACTTAGACAGCCGTCACTACTTTCCGGATTGAGTTTGTGGACTTGTTGGAAACAATGGATCAAAGATGCGGTATCCATCAAAGAAACGGTCCTCTCTGGGTGTGCAGCGTTTTCAGAAATCATCTGCATTTCCATTTCTCCCCGATTACTCCAAACCCAGGGGCTGTTAGGTTCCACCTCAGTTGCTTTTGTAATGGCATCATGGCCCTTTCGATATTGTTTGTTGTAAAAATAAGCCCACGCTAAGGCATTCCAGTATTCTCCTTTATCTGGAGTCAATTCGACCGATTTAAGGAAGGGGGGAATGGCTTCCTCGGGTCTGCCCAGATATCGATAGGTCCATCCTAAATTGTAATAAGGAAGTGGAAAAGACGGATTTACTTTAATTGCTTGTTGGAATTTGGCAACAGCAGCTTCATTTTTGCCACGACTGCGCAGGAGATTTCCCCAGGCCAAATAGGCCCATTCTGGGTCCTGTTGAAGGTCGTTCAAAAGATATCGAATGGTTTGGAGAGATTCGGCGTATCGTTGTTCGCTCGTTTGATAAATAGCCAGTCGATAAGGGTCCGTTTGCATTAGGATGTGTTCGGCAGCTTTCGAAAACAGGTTTTGCAATGCCTGACTTCGATTTTGGACGGATAATTTCTCATCGAACTCTACCGGGGCCATACCCGTTACTCTCAATTTCAACTGCAGTATGGTGTCAAGTTCTGTCAATTCTCCACCGATGCTCCGATTTTCACGACCCAGCATTTCACGAGTGTAGTAAATGATGGACTGTAATGAGATTCCAAACCCCATCACGGATACATTCATTTCGGGTTTAAGATCAGAATTGAACTGAAGAGAATCGACTTTTTGGCTGGCAGCTTTCTTTTTAATCTCCTGCACTCGGTCAAGGATGCGATTGGCTACCACGATGCCATCAAAACCACCTTCTTCAAAGGTTTTGGGAACATGGAAAGCTTCCATGGTGAATTTTTGTTGCTTCATCTCCCGATAGAGCAAAGTGAACAAGCCCGTCAATACGATGAAGACCAGCGCTTTGAGTAGCAGAGAGAGCAAGGTCGCCACCTTTCCTTCCAATTCGACAAGCCAAGGAATAATAGGCATTTTCCAATTGCGAATTTTGAAGTAGGAAAAAAAGGAGGGCTTCTTAGAGGGTAGTTCGGCGTGACCGTTCTCTCTAACTTCCGTTTGGGTTTCGGCTTTGGTTTGAGCCATATGGAAATTCTGTTTAATGCTCAATTACTTTACAGTGAACCCATTACCCCATGCCTCATCCGTTCCGACAAATCCCAACTCTCCTTTTTCATTTTCAGCCATCAGTATCATTCCTTGAGACTCGATACCTCTGAGTTTACGGGGAGCCAGATTGGCGACCAGAACTACTTTTTGTCCTATGATGTCTTGTGGTTCAAAATATTCTGCGATGCCGCTTACGACGGTGCGCTTTTCTAATCCGAGGTCTATCCTAAGTTTGAGCAGTTTTTTTGTCTTCTTTACTTTTTCTGCTTCGAGAATAGTGCCAGTTCGCAAATCGACTTTTGCAAAATCATCGAATTGGATCGCATCTTTTACCGGTTGCCTCTCTTCGGCAGCCTCCGAGGAAAGAATGGACGCCAATTTTGATTTCTGACGGTCGATGATTTCTTTCCTACTGTTGTCTTTGCGGTCATTGATCTTAGCAAATAGAATTTCTGGTTGACCAATTTGATGTCCCGTCGGAATGATGGGTTTTCCTTGGCTTAATTGATCAAGTAATATTTGCAAGTCCCCGTTTTGGAGCGGTGATAAATTCAATAATGACCTGATTTTGGAGGTGACAAACGGAATAAATGGTTTGCAAAGTACACTTAGGATACCTACTATTTGAAGACAAGTAAACATACATGATTTCAATACTTCGCTATCGGGGTCCTCTTTCCAAATTTTCCAGGGAGAAACATCCTGAAGATAGGTGTTGCCGAAAGACGAAATTTCCATCAGCTTTTGTGCGGCAGTCTTAAAACTGAATTTTTCTATATCAGAGAGTAGTTCCTTGGCAAGGGCCTCGGCCTTCTTCAATTCCTTTTGTTCCTCAAAAGAGGCGTCGGGGCAAACTCCTTCAAAGTATTTATTGGTCAGAACCAACACTCGATTGATGAAATTGCCAAGGTTGTCTGCTAATTCTTTGTCATGAAACTCTATGAATTCATCCCATTTAAAATCACTATCCCGATTTTCTGGTAAATTCCTTACCAATGCATACCGAAGAGCATCTTCCTTATTGGGGAAGTTTTTAAACTCCTCCAAGTAGGTGTGCTGTTCTATCCCCCAACCTCTGGATTTAGAGAATTTCTGACCCTCAAAGTTAAGGAATTGATTAGCAGGTACATTCCTCGGAAGAGCAAATTCTCCATGTGCTTTCAGCATTGCCGGAAAGACAATGCAGTGAAAGACAATGTTGTCTTTACCAATAAAATGAATCAATTCAACATCGTCTCCTTTCCAATATTCCTCCCAGTCTTTGCCATTTTCCAGGGCCCATTGCTTGGTTGAGGAAATATAGCCGATTGGAGCATCAAACCAAACATAGAGCACTTTCCCCTGTGCTTCCTCCAGCGGAACGGGAATGCCCCAACTCAGGTCACGAGTGATGGATCTGGATTTCAAGCCACCGTCGATCCAGGAAAGGCATTGACCGACTACATGTTTTTTCCATTCAGCTGGATTGTGGTGTAGTTCGCCTTCTATGGTTCCTTCTGTAAACCAGGTTTTGAGCCAATCGGCATGTCGATCCAATTTGAAATACCAATGCTTGGTCGCACGCAATACCGGTGCTTTTCCGCTGAGGGTAGATTTGGGATTGATCAATTCAGTCGGAGACAAATCGGAACCACAATTCTCACATTGATCGCCAAAAGCTTCTTCATATCCACACTTGGGACAAGTACCGGAGATGTATCGATCAGCGAGAAACTGATCGAACTCCTCATCGTAGTATTGCTCGATTGTCTTCTCCTCAAATTCATTACCTTTTTCATATAATTTTAGAAAAAAGTCCTGAGAAGTTTGGTGATGAAGCGGTTCGCTTGTTCGGTGGTAATAATCAAATGAGATTCCTAGCTTTTTAAAAGTGGATTTATTGAGTTCGTGGTATTTGTCAATAATGGCCTTGGGAGAGATGCCCTCTTTTTTAGCCTTTATAGTTATGGCTGCTCCGTGCTCGTCCGAGCCTCCAACCCAAACGACATCTTTGCCCAATAATCTTAAAAATCGGACATAAATGTCTGCAGGTAAGTATGCACCAGCCAAGTGTCCAAGATGCAAGGCTCCGTTGGCATAAGGCAAAGCTGAAGTAATTAGATATTTCTTTTTATTCATATGTCTAAAGGGTTACCGAATCAAACAATGGCAAATTAGCCAACGGAAAACGACTTCATAAAGTTTCCGTTGTTTTCCAATATCCCAAAAATATCAACAATTTCTAATTGAGTGTACGAACCGGTGGGAAATTATAGTGTCGACAAGCTGGCTACATTTTTTTGCTATTGA
>JANQRV010000543.1 GCA_028284395.1 Saprospiraceae bacterium | reverse complement strand
AACCGGTCGCCAACTTTGGTCACCGCCGAAGATTCGCAATAAACATCATTTCCGTCTTTATATTTCAATCCTTCCGGTATCCCATCGATCAAACCGTATTGTATGACCCTGGCACGGACCTGACTTTCACTAGTCAGTTCCCGAATGGACGAACAAGAGGTAAGGGCCAAGGAAAAGCCAATAGCCAGCACTAGTATATTTCTCATTCCTGAATTTTTTGATGATGAATTCTTTTACATTATTTACCGGTAAAATTGGCCTTTCTTTTTTCGATAAATGCAGTGGCTCCCTCGGTAAAATCATCGGTTTGTGTAGCCTCACCAAAGAAAGCAGCCTCAGACGCAAAACCATCTACTCCATCCTCGAAATAAGCGTTAACCGCCGCAATGGTTTTGGCGATGGCAACCGGTCCGTTTACCATAATTTTCGCCATGATTTCTCTTGCTTTTTGCACCTCTTCTCCTGCTGGCACCACATGGTTTACCAATCCCAAGTTATGGGCCTCGGTAGCTGTGATCATTTCACCGGTCATGATTAACTCCATAGCCTTAGACTTACCTACATACTGCGCCAGGCGCTGCGTTCCTCCGTAACCCGGTATAATGCCGAGTTTTACCTCCGGCTGGCCAAATCTCGCTTTTTCCCCAGCGATTCGAAGATGACACGCCATTGCCAACTCGCACCCACCGCCTAAGGCAAAACCATTGACAGCAGCAATCACTGGTTTTGGAAAGCGTTCGATCAAGAAGAAAATATCATTCCCTCTCTTAGAAAAGATTTCTCCATCTCCAGGTTTCAGATTAAGAAACTCCTTAATATCTGCACCTGCAACGAAAGATTTTTCACCCGCTCCGGTAATAATGATGCCCTTTAATTTAGGTCGATTAGGAGCATCTTTACCAAAGAAGTACTCCAGTTCGGTCATTGTTTGCCCGTTCAAAGCATTCATAGCTTGGGGGCGATTCAGGGTAAGCACGAGGATGCCATCCACTTCATCGATCAATAAGTTCTGATAATCCATATATCTTAATTCAGTATTTTTTGTAATCGAAGCCTTACAAAGTTAGCAGGCAACATTAACTTCGCAAAAAGGATCATCATCTAAAACTGTCTTCTCCATGAAAACCGTTTGGACGTTCATCATCTTTAGTCTGCTTAGCATTATTTTACTAATGGCTCTTAGGCCAATCGCCAAACCTACCGCGGCCAATTGCAAAACCTTTAAAGCTGAGGTAAAAGAAATCAGTGAGGCGGGAACCAAAGATGTCCTTTTTCAATTTAGAGACCGCCAGGCCACTTATTACATTAACCGGGGGTTGGAACGTGGGCTTTACCTGGACACTTTGCGAAATAAACTAACCGGTCAACTGGTTACGGTCGATTACGTCAGGCATTGGACTCCACTCGATCCATTTACGGACGGAAGACACATCGCAAAAATATCGGTTGCCGATGAAGTCATCTATGATGAATTATTGCTTCTTTCAGGCAAGCAGTGAGCAAGGCGCCCACTGCTTACTATAAAGGACCGTTTATCCTCTCATCACATTTTCCTGATGATTGATGGATTCTTGGTGAATCGCCTTCAGAATACTTTCTACAAAGCCATCGCTCAGGCCTTTGAGTTTACCTTTCTCAATCGCTCTATTCAGGATTTCATCCCACCGATTCGTCTGCAATATGGCAATGTTATTTTCTTTCTTATAGGTTCCTATCTGCTCCGAGATTTTCATGCGGCGTCCCAAAAGGTTCAATAAATCATCGTCGATTTCATCGATCTCGTTGCGAAGGTGATCCAGAGACTCAACCACCGATTTATCTTCGACGGTAGCAGTTGGGTAAGAAAAGGTCGCCAACATTTCCAGATAGTTTTTGGGTGTAATCTGCTGCTTTGCATCACTCCAGGCGCTATCCGGATCAGGATGGATTTCTGTCATCAGTCCATCGAAGTTGAGGTCTAAAGATTTTTGAGCTACATCAAAGAGGATATCTCTACGACCACAAATATGGCTATTGTCACAAATGATTGGCAGGTCCGGAAATTGCCGCTTCAGTTCAATTGGAATTTGCCAACGTGGAACGTTGCGATACTTCGTTTGGCCATGGTAGGCAAAACCGCGATGAATTACACCAACGCGGGAGATCCCCGCCTGATAAATCCGTTCAATTGCCCCGATCCACAATTTCAAATCCGGGTTAATCGGATTCTTGATCAATACTGGAATGTCTACCCCCTTAAGTGCATCCGCGACTTCCTGAACGGCAAAAGGGTTAACGGTAGTACGTGCCCCCAGCCACAAGACATCAATGCCATATTTCAATGCTTCAAAAACATGATCTCGTTTGGCTACTTCGGTCGTAGTTCTCAAACCGGTTTCTTCTTTTACTCGTTTCATCCATGGCAATCCGACCACTCCTACTCCTTCAAATGAATTAGGCCTTGTGCGGGGCTTCCAGATACCAGCACGGAAAAGATCCACACCTCCCTTAGCTGCCAATTCGCGAGCTACGGTCATTACTTGCTCTTCCGATTCGGCGCTGCAAGGGCCCGCGATGATAATATGCTTTTTAGGTACTCCCAGTACCGGTTCGAATTTCATTTCCATGATAGGTTAGTTTTTTTATTGATCATGACAAAATCTTACGAATCTTATTTGATTCCTGAATTAATTTATAAAATGTTTCGTAGTCCTTTTTGATCAGCAAGCTTCGGAAACGGGCCAATTGATTGATGTGTTCGTCCAAAACATCTAGCACATTATCACGGTTTTGTCGGAAAATTGGTATCCACATATCGGGAGAGCTCTTCGCAAGCCGTACGGTCGAACCAAACCCACTGCTGGCTAATTCAAAAATCCGGTCTTCATCGTGTTCTTTCTCCAAAACGGTCAAAGCCAGTGCAAAGGAACTGATGTGAGAAATATGGGAAACATAAGCGGTATGAACATCATGCGATAGGGCATCCAGGCTCGCAATGCTCATAGGTATGCTTTCGTACAATTGTCGAACCAAATGAATTGCATCCTGGTCACTTTCGCCCTCATTACAGATTACCGTATACTTGTGGTCGAACAAATTTGGAATGGCGGCTTCCGGCCCCGAATATTCCGTACCAGCCATGGGATGTGTAGCAACGAACCTACCTCGCTTAGGATGCTCCCGAACCACCTCCATCAATTGCACTTTTGTCGAACCAACATCCATAACAACCTGTTGATCAACCTGGTCAAGCACATGCGGCAGCATTTTCAGCATAACATCTACCGGTGTTGAGAGAACGATGAGGTCCGATTTTTTCAAGGCATCATCCAGATCCGTATCTTCATCGATCAACCTTCGTCGAATCGCCTTATCGAGGTTCGTTTGGTTGATATCTACACCGATGATATGGTCGGCAAAGCCATTCTCCTTCAAGGTAATTGCCAAGGACCCTCCAATTAAACCGATGCCAACAATTGAAATCGTCATTGCCCTATTATTGTACTTTAATGTAATTTTCTGGTTTACAAATTCGCGATGCGTTGTCGAGCTTCTTGAAAAACAGAAACTTCACTACACAACGAAATCCTAACATATTCATTCCCAGCAGAACCGAATATCCCCCCCGGTGTAATGAAGACATGTGCCTTTTCAAGCACGTGATCCGATAGTTCATATCCGTTTTTATAGCTGGTTGGCACCTGCGCCCAAACAAACATTCCCGTTTGATCTGTTCGATAACCACAATTTAAGTCTCGCAATAGTCCTTCCGCTTCTTGTCGCCTTGCACCATAGATAGCGTTTAGGTCGGTATACCAACTGGATGGTTGCCCCAAAGCTTTTACGGCTGCAAGTTGTACCGGTTTGAACATGCCCGAGTCCATGTTGCTCTTGAATCGCAAAATTTGCTGTAAGTAATCGCTTTTTCCACCGATCATACCGACTCGCCATCCGGCCATATTGTGGGCTTTGCTCAAAGAATTCAACTCCAACGCTACGTTTTTTGCACCGTCGAACTTCAATAAACTGGTCGGCTGATCATTGAGAATAAAGGCGTACGGGTTGTCATTACAGATCAAAATCTGATATTGTGTGGCAAAAGCGATCAAGTCCTGGAAGAAGACGGGGTCCGCTGCTGTACCGGTCGGCATGTTGGGATAATTCACCCACATCAATTTCACTTTGGAGAGATCGGTCTTTGCCAAAGCCCCCAGGTCCGGTTGCCAATTCTTTGAAGCGGTCAATTCGTAATGCCTGGAAGCAGCACCGGTAAACTGAGCCACTGCTGCATAAGCGGGATATCCAGGATTGGGCACCAAAACTTCATCGCCGGCTTCCAAATAAGTCATGGAGATGTGCATAATTCCCTCTTTGGACCCCATCAGGGGCAAAATCTCACCGTTGGGGTCCAGGTGAACACCAAACCATTGGCGATACCATTTGGCAAAAGCCTGTCTCAATTCGACGATCCCAGTATAGCTTTGATAGGCATGGTTGTGTTTCTGCTGACTCCTGGCAGTCAATTCTTCAATTACCTCATCGGCCGGTGCCAAATCGGGGCTGCCAATTCCCAGGTTAATTACATTTTTACCTTCATTAACCATTTGACCGATCTCCCGAAGTTTTTTCGAGAAATAGTATTCCTTGACTTGTCCGAGACGACTGGCAGGTTGTATAATCATGTCATCTGTTTAAAATTTTTACAATGACTTGAAACCGAATTAATTGCAAAAAATATAAACAGATGCAACCGCTTCGCTTTCGCATGGAACTTTTTTAATCATTCTGTTTGGTGAAATTTTGATGAAAAAAGTTCATGCTCATTTCATTTGTTTTTTTTAACCGGGGCTAATATTCAAAATGCTTTCCCTTGGGGTAAGCACCAAGCACTTTCATATATCCGGTCAGTGGCTCGATCGCTTCCAGTGCTTTTTTCCAACCAACATGACCGCTCACTACGAAATCCACAAAAAACAGGTACTTCCAAGGGGCGCCAATAATCGGACGCGACTGGATTTTAGTCAAGTTCAGGTTGTAGGCAGCTAAAACCGCCAGAACCTTGTGTAGGCTACCCACATCATGGAGTGTAGAAAAGCACACAGAGACTTTTTCCGCTTCCAATTGTTCGGAAACTTCTTCTTCAGGACGCAGAAGCAAGAATCGCGTGTGATTCTTCTTATTTGTTTCAATACCTGCTTGCAGGACCTCCAGGCCGTACATCTCTGCAGCAAGCGTACTTGCAATAGCTCCTACCCCTTCCAATTGTCCCTCTTGGATTTCTTTTGCACTCAAGGCTGTATCGAGTGTTTCGACCAATCGAATCTGAGGATAATCCCGAAAAAACCGACGACTTTGAGCGATTGCCATCGGATGAGATCTAACTTCTTTCAAAGCTTCAATCGTTTGTCCCGGCAACGCCATTAGGTTTTGCTTAATCCGTAGGTAGACTTCTCCTACGACCTTTAGTTTGGAATCATTCAACAAGTTATAGTTGAAAATAAGACTCCCTCCCAAAGTATTTTCAATGGCCATGATACCCAGCTCTACTTCGCGTGCCTCGACGCGAGCGACTAACTCGTCAAAAGTATCAGCCGGAACCACGTCCACCTCCATATTCTCAAAACAACACCGAGCAGCGATCTCGTGGAAAGCTCCTGGGTGTCCTTGAATACAAACGTTTACTTTTGATTCCTTCAATTTCATTGGTACTACTACGTGGTCGTAATTCTCAAATGGTCCCATTAGTTGATTCAATTAAAGTAATAAAAAAAGTCCCGAAAACCCGGGACTTCCTGTATGTTTTGTATGCGACGAAAACGGGAAGTCCCTTTATGGCACGCCATAAAAAAAACAGAAACTAAAAAAGTAAAAGTGGTTTTCCCGGTTAGGTATCATGTAAATTGATTGCATAAAAAAAGTCCTGAACTCTGTCAGGACTACTAAATTTTATTTTTTCAGGCTCATCGAACAAAACTCAGCAGTCCTTTATGCTAGGCATAAAAGTAAAAGCTAAAGTAAAAAAAGAAAGAATTGCTCGACGGTACCATAATGGTTTCAATTTCTTTGTGGCACAAACGTATGGATTTATTTTGATAGTGACAAAGAGGAACCGTTTTTTTTTGATTTAGACGTTAACCAAAACTTAACACTCACCGGTTTCCTAATTCTCTTTTTTTTCCGTCACTTCGTAAAAAAGTCCAAGTATGCAGAATCTAAAAGTTTGTCTCTATCTACTGTGTGGCTTAACCATGGCGTGTAACACTCCTACCACCAGTAGCAATTCATCTAGTGCGGCGATTGAAGAGGATAAAATGAATGTCTCTGCCCCAGAAAGTGCGACAGAAATGGTAGGAAACATTCCAGTGTATCGATCTTACGCCGATCTCGAACACATCTTTACACAAAAGACCGATAGCACCTACGTAATCAATTTTTGGGCCACCTGGTGCCGACCTTGCGTCGAAGAACTCCCCTATTTTGAGAAGCTTCACGAATCATTTGCCGACGAAAAACTGAAGGTCGTTTTGGTCAGTTTGGACTTCCCCAATAAGTTTGAGACTAAATTACTTCCATTTGTAGAAGAACATAAACTCCGTTCTGATGTTGTAGCTTTTGCCGATCCAGATCAAAACGCCTGGATCCCAAAAATCGATGAAGACTGGGGAGGAGCCATCCCGATCACTGTGATTTACAACGCGGAAAGTCGCAAATTTATAGGTGAGCAATTCGCCAATTATGAAGAGTTGGACGGCCTGGTCCGGTCAATGCTCTAACATCGCCTGATTTATTCACTACTAAATATATCTTGAATATGAAAAAGTATTCAATCCTTACCTTACTCTTTGCTTGTTTTTCAATGCTTGCATTCTACGCATGTAGCAACGTGAATGCCAGCAACTCGGAAGAAACGGTAAAAACCGAATCCAAAAAAGATGCTAAGGATACGGAGCCTGCCGTCACTAAAGATGGCTTACAAATCGGCGATAAGGCTCCTGATTTCAAACTCCAAAACATCGATGGAAAATATTACTCCCTGGCTGATGTCAAACTTGAAGATGGGAGTAAACCCCAGGGATACATCGTGACTTTCACGTGTAATACTTGCCCGGTCGCTGTGGTGAATGAGGATCGCCTGGTGGAGCTCCACAATAACATGGTCAAAAAAGGATATCCCGTTGTGGCCATCCAGCCCAATGATACCAGCATCAAACCGGATGACAGCTTGGAAAAGATGAAGGAAAGGGCGGCTGATAAAGGATTTGAATTCCTTTATCTAATTGATGAGAAGCAGGAGGTTTTCCCCGTTTATGGTGCGACCCGAACTCCTGAAATCTATCTACTCGATCAGGATCTAACCCTAAGATATACGGGGTCTATCGACAATAGCGTCAGGGATGCCAGCTCCGTGTCGGTGAAATTTGTGGAAGATGCCATTTCGGCCATCGAAGCCGGTAAGGATCCGGATCCCAGTTTGACCCGGGCCATAGGTTGTTCTATTAAGAAGAAAAGCAATAGCTGATGGTGATTGGTTAGCTGTTTGAGTTGTTCGAAATGTTCCCGTGGTTTTCTGAACCTTCGAACAACTCGAACAACTCGAACAACTCGAACAACTCGAACAACTCGAACAAATTTACTGATATCCAAAATACTTCAACATCTTCTCATCATTTCTCCATTTATCTTTAACTTTTACGTGTAGTTCTAAAAACACTTTCTTTTCCAAGAATTTCTCTAAATCCTGACGTGCCGCGATTCCCAATTTCTTGATCGCACTGCCTTGTTTGCCGATGAGTATCGACTTTTGTGTTTTGCGTGCTACAATGATCTCACTTTCAATGCGGATCAAAGACTCTCCTTTCCGGTTCTGATCTTCTTTGAAAGACTGAACAATCACTTCTACTGAATAGGGTATCTCCTGATCGTATTGCAATAGGATTTTTTCGCGGATGATCTCGCTTACAAAAAAACGCTCGGATCGGTCGGTCAATTGATCTTCCGGATAATACTTGGGGCCTTCTGGCAACTGTTTTAATATGACCTCGAGTAAGAGGCTGGTATTCTTTTTTTCGAGAGCAGCAATGGGTATTGTCTCGGTAAAAGGTATGATGGCATTCCATTGCTGGATCAGTTCTGCGACAGTTTCCACCGAAACCAGATCTATTTTATTGAGAACCAGAAATATGGGCACTTCCAGGTCTTTCAACTTACCCAGGATTGGATCATCCATCTCATAGTGCTCATCGACGGCAGTTACGAAAAGGATGACGTCCGCATCTTCAAAGGTGGTCCGGACAAAGCGGTTCATCGCCTCCTGCATTTTGTAAGCGGGGTCTTTGATCACACCTGGTGTATCGGAAAATACGATCTGATAATCTGCGTGATCAACGATACCCATGATACGGTGCCGAGTGGTCTGTGGCTTACGGGTGATGATAGACATCCGCTCACCAACCAGTGCGTTCATCAATGTGGATTTACCTACATTGGGGCGTCCAATGATGTTTACAAAACCGGATTTATGTGTGTTCTTATTCAATAGTAAAGTCCTTTCAAAGTATAATGGATGTTAATTTAACAATCTCTGCCGGCTTTCCATCAAGTCTTCTACTACCTGTAGAACGATCTTTGGTTTTTGTGGTCGCCAGTTAAAATTATTGAAGTGGGGTCCAAAATTTACGTACTGTTGCAGGTGGGTATCCCCCATTTCTTCAATGACATGATCGAGCGTATTGACCAGGCAGATCCACCCTCCCTCTTCAATGATGTCTTCGTACCATTCTTCGTAGTATGAATTGTCAGAACCGTGAAAATTCAAGACATTTTCACAGATCAAAATGTATTTCTTGATCCCTTGATCGATCAAAAAATCGACTACCTTTCTTTTCAAATACATGACATCGTTATCAATACAATCATTCCATTCTCCGATCAACTCTATGACTGCAAAACCTTCTTCATAGTCGGCAAACAACAGTTTCATATAGAGCGTAGAGGAGCCAAAATCATCCCATTGTGGATGAATGAAGTAGTTATATACCTTATTGGTGAAGCGGAACTCGTCATTCACGCGGCCGTAGAAAGGAGAGTTCTTGTCCTCCGATGCTATGTACCGATCACGCCAATTATAGTGAGGTTCTATATCATGCATTACCGCTTAAATTAGATTTTGGATGAAATTCGCATTTATCTGCGATATTTCATATTAGTGAAGAGGTTTATTTTGTCATTAAACGCATTGACCGTGCCAAGGTTTAGGTTAAGGCCATTACTCTTCTTAATTTGCAGTCGGGAAAGGGCCATTAGTTAGAATCATGCAGACAGCAAATATCATTAAAATCGTTTTTACGGGGCCGGAGTCAACCGGCAAGACAACGCTGGCTAAGCAACTGGCCGAACATTTTCAAACGGTCTGGAACGCTGAATATGCAAGATCTTATTTGGGACAATTAGGACGGCCTTATAAACAGGAAGACATTCTTGAAATTGCAAGGGGACAACTTCGGAACGAAGACGAGCTCTTAAGCAAAGCCAATCGGATACTGTTTTGCGATACGGCCTTGCTGGTCCCCAAAGTGTGGTCCATTTTCAAATATGGTCACGTGGCGCCACCCCTTTTAAAGCTACTTCAGGAACGCAATTACGACTTCTATTTTTTATGCGAAGCGGATCTTCCGTGGGAATATGATCCGCTGAGAGAAAGTCCCAACGACCGGGAATTATTGGCTACTATCTACCGACAGGAGCTTTCCTCCATGTCCGCTCCGTTTGTTTCTCTACACGGGAATTTGTCAGAACGTCGTCAAAATGCGATAGCGACGGTCAACCGTTTATTTGCGAAGTCCTAATTTTAACTACCTTTGCTGGATGTTCTTACAGGGGTGCCTAACTTGAGTCATCAATGCTCGTCAGGCTGAGATCATACCCTTTGTACAATTCTTTGTACAGGAACCTGCCCGGGTAATGCCGGGAAGGGAAAACAATTTTCTTTTAATTGCTCATTCTTACCCCTGGAATAGTTTATCTATCACTTAAAAATGTAAGAAATGAGAGCGCTATTTTCAATTACACTCTGCTCGATTTTGAGTTTTCCACTGGGTGCTCAAACTACCATTAGTGGAAGGGTCACCAATGCTTCCGGGGGCCCTTTGGTCGCCGCTACTGTCCTATTGTTGGATACCGATTGGGGCACATTTACTGATCAAGACGGTGTATTCAAGCTGGAAGGCATAGCAGCTGGTAAATATACGATACAAGTGTCATTTATTGGAAACGAAACGATGGAACGAAGGGTGAACATCGGTCCGGATTTAACCTCCAATTTTGATTTCCAGATGCGATCAACGGCCTTCCAAATTGAAGAACTTGTGGTCAAAGCAATCCGGGCCGGCGATCAGACTCCGGTCACCTACTCCAACCTGGACAAAGAAGAGATTGAACAAAACAACCTTGGTCAGGATGTCCCTTATTTATTGAAGTGGACACCATCGGCTGTTGTTACTTCCGATGCGGGAACCGGAATTGGCTATACCGGCATTCGAATCAGAGGTACAGACCCGACGCGAACCAATGTAACGATCAATGGCATTCCATTGAACGACTCAGAATCACAGGGTGTATTCTGGGTAGATCTCCCGGATTTTGTCACCTCTACTGAAAATATTCAAATCCAGAGAGGCGTAGGGACTTCAACATTTGGCACGGGAGCCTTTGGGGCAACGATCAATCTGAGTACTTCAAAACTCAATCAAGAGGCATACGGTAGGATCGGAGGAACGGTTGGTTCCTTCAATACGTTTAAACGAAATTTGCAATTCGGTTCTGGCCTGCTTTCCAACAAGTTTATCATCGAAGGTCGCTTATCAAAGATTACATCGGATGGTTACATTGACCGAGCCTCGGCAGACCTGGAGGGGTATTTCCTATCCGCCACTTATCTGGGAGAAAAGAATTCGCTCAAATTCACCACTTTCTCCGGTCATGAGGTGACCTATCAGGCCTGGTATGGAATTGGCCCGGAACTGCTTGACGATCCTCAAACCAGGACATTTAACCCGGCTGGTACCGAAAAAGAGGGGACTCCGCATGAGAACCAGGTTGATGACTACCTGCAGACGCATTATCAGCTCCATTACACCCAACAATTCAGTACCAATTGGAGTGGTACTGCTGCATTGCACTATACCAAAGGTGCCGGTTTTTTTGAAGAATATGTAGCAGACCAGGTATTGACGAACTACGGCTTTGGCAATGCAGTGATCGGTACGGAGGAGACTGATATCTCCGACTTAATCCGCCGGAGATGGCTCGATAATGACTTTTACGGCACCATCCTTTCAGCCAACTATCAAGATGACAATAACAAATTCGACCTGACCTTGAGTGGAGGCTACAACATCTATGAAGGACGTCATTTTGGAGAAGTGGTTTGGGCACAGTTCTTCCCTGATACGGATCTACTCGACGGCACTTATTACGACGAAGACGCCACCAAAAAGGACATTACCATCTTTGGAAAATTGAACTACGGACTCACACCAAAATTGAATGCCTACGTCGACCTTCAATTCAGAGGAGTCAACTATGATCTATTGGGATTCGATGGAAATGGCGGCCGCACGCCACAATCAGAATCCCTCAATTTTTTTAACCCCAAAGCCGGTTTATTCTATCAGATCAACTCTACGAGTAAAGCCTATGCTTCCTTCGGGATCGCCAATCGCGAACCCAATCGCAATGATTATCACGGAGCCTCGGTGAATAATCCCCCCAATCCGGAGCGTCTCTACAACACGGAAGTAGGTGCGGAACGCAATTGGGAAAAAGGCGGCATCTCAGCAAACTTTTATTACATGTCTTACCGAGATCAACTGGCACTCAACGGCGACATTAACCAGGATGGGGAATTTACCCGGATCAATATTGACAACAGCTACCGAGCCGGCATTGAATTAGGCGGACTGTATCGTCCCATCCAGGCCTTCCAGGTAAACGTGAATGCTACCATCAGTCGCAACAAGATTAAAGCCTTCACGGAAGAATTAGATAACTATGCCGAAGATTTCAGTGAAATTGAACCTGTCAGGATTCTCAGGGAAGATACGGACCTGGCCTTTTCCCCTAATCTAATAGCAAGTACTCAGATCTCGTATGACTTCTTGACGAAGAAACGAGGAAGCAGCTTAGAACTGAGTTTACTCAGTAAATACGTTGGTCAGCAGTTTCTCGATAACTCATCCGATGAAAACAATGTTCTGGATGCCTATTTTTATAGTGATTTGCGACTGACGTTCCAAGTAGATGACTGGTTTGGCCAATCCGTCCGGGTAATTGCCTTGGTGCGGAATGTCTTTGATGAGCTGTATGAAACCAATGGATGGTCGTACCGCTATGCAATGGGTGGACAAACCTTCCTGGATCGTGGTTATTACCCGCAAGCCGGGCGCAATTTCCTATTGGGTGTTGAGTTGTCCTTCTAAACGGTAGCTCTTATACCATTGCCACAACCCCACGAAGGACATGATGGTGTAGATTACCATTAGGCCGGCGTAAATCTGTAGGTCCTTAACGAAGTACAGCCAAACGGAAAAAGCGTTGACCACTATCCAATAGATCCATCCGCTGAGTACCTTGTGTGCTTCCATAAAGCTGGCGATGAAACTAATGATGGTGGAAAAAGCATCGGCATAAGGCCTATCCGCATCGGTTTGGCTACTGAAGAACCAACCTAGTGCATAAGAAAGTAAGAGGCCGATCGATATGGCAATCAGATGGAATGTCCATTTCCAAGTTTTGACACGGATCGGTTTGCCATTTACTTTCTTACGCCATTGTGACCAGCCATACACGCCAATAATTACATAATAGGAATACAGAAGAGCCTCGGAATACAGCTTGGCATCAACAAAAAGGAAGATGCTCAGAAAGGAGGATAGAATGCCGAAGGCCCAACACCAGATATTTTCTTTGATTAAGAGCAATAGATAGATCAGCCCCAAGACGGTAGCAATGATCTCTATAACAGTGGCGTAGTGCATTCAGGGGTTAAAAATTGTAATTGATACCAAATCTGAAATCGATGGGCAGGTCGGTTGTATCTTCCCGACCGTTCAGATTGTAGAGCAGTACGATTTCGTAACCGAGCAATCCACCTCCACTGCTGTGGTAGCCTGCCCCAATGTAGAAGTTATCCTGCGATCGCCTTACGATGGCCATATCTCCATCCGGGCCTCTCACGGAAAAAATACCATCCAGCACTGTTAGTGCGGCATTTTCAAATTCGTATTCAACTTGCATAAAAATGGCTGGGAATAACTTATATCTGGAAAACACACCCACAGACCAGGAAAGCGGATTGGCTTTCACGACATCACCATCAAAGGTAGTGCCGCGCAAACTGTTGAAAAGGATGGAACCTCTTGGTCCGATGGAAAAGTTGTCGAATATCTTATAACCAATCATTGGCGAAACACCAATATTGAAAGTTCTCCTGAATTCATTGCCGGAAAAGCCCAAAGTGAAGCCTCCTCCATACCACAACTTTTGCGCCAAGCCTCCCCGGTCATCGAAATAATCATCCACATCATTGTCCCTTTGTCCTTGGACACTGGCGGAAATCAGAAACACGGAAAACAGTGTTAGCAGAAGATGTCTCATCATTTTATTCATAATCGTTATGAGGTTTTAAAGAATAAATTTCTCATTGAGCTAGCACACGAATATTGTTTAATGGGGCAAAAAGCGATGCCCAAAGATAAACCCGAAATTCGGTCCGGCACAAAAAGCTGTTATTGAAGTTTTTTCAAAGTGCTCTTACAGACCGCAAAACGTTCCATTTTTGCCGCCCACGAAAACTTTGTACAACTCCATTTAAACGCCTCGAAAAGAGAAATTCCGAAACTCGGCGGTTTTTTTCACTTTTTCATAACACTTTTTTCTCAGCTATCTGACAATTACCGGGGAATTTAGTGACTAATTTCCATTTTTCCTATACTGTGTTCTGAGGTAATAATGAGCTCAATTTTTACTTTATGTGGATTTTCCAAATCATTTCCGTATTTTTGTGAAACATACCATCACTATATTTTAAAAACAAGGCTGTCAAATCTCTTTTAACTCTATTGTTAAAACTTCCCCTACAAACGCTATAGTATACACTACCATTAGTATGTGAACTAAATGGGTTCAACACAACTTGTATTCGACCAAAATAATGTGAGTCTTGGAAACCTCACCAAACAGTGTAAGAGATGAAAAAGTAAATTTCTACAACTATTATATACCATGAAGTATTTAATTGTAATCCCATTACTAGTCTGTGGTCTAAATTTTGCTGCAGGCCAAAAATCGATTTTAAAAGGAACTGAAATTACTTCATTTAAAGCAGAGAAACTCGACCAGGAACTAATTTCTTACCAGGTCTTTAAAATCGATACCGAAAAACTAAACAACTTGGTCCGCTCTGACCAAGCTTCCCTACTTCTTCACTTTCAACTAGGTGACCAGTATAATTGGCCTCTCGAATTGACTGCCAAAGAGATAAGAGGGCACAATTATCAACTGCGGGCACAAACCCCCGCTGGCATAGAAGTTTTACCTGCTGGAAAAGCAAAGTCGTATAATGGAACGGTTTTGCATCCATCTGGTGGAAAAGCAGATTTCACTTTTGACAAAAATTTCATGTTGGGGTCTCTAAAATGGAAAGGACATCGCTACTTCCTTGAGCCCGTTGGCCGTTTCGATCGTTCAGCTCCGGATAGTTATTTTGTCCTTTATGAAAGTGAAGATGTCAAAGATGTAAAGGGAGCTACTTGCGGTGCCCATGCCATGCATATGGAATCACGTTCGCCCGGAGGTCATGGGCACGGCATTCAACTTAGGGAATCCCAGCAAGCTTGCCTGCAAGCCAATGTAGCATTGGCTGCCGACTTCCAAATGTACAGCCAGTACAACGATGTGTTCGATGTTGAAACTTTTATGCTGGGCATTCTAAACCTGGTAAATACCAACTTCGACGACGAATTTACAACCGGCGAAATTCAGTTTAAAACCCAATCGATCTTTGTATCTACCTGTGAAGAATGTGATCCCTGGACGCAAGATACGGATAGTCAAGTACTATTGGAGAGCTTCACCGAATGGGGGACCAATGATGGGTTTGCCACTCAGGACTTCGATGTGGCAACGCTTTGGACCGACCGAGTGATGGACGACTCCATTGTCGGAATCAGTTGGATTGGCGAATTATGCACAGATTTCCGTTACAATGTCGTCCAGGATATAACCGAAAACTCAGCAATCCTGAGGATGCTTCAATCACATGAGTTTGGTCACAATTTCGGGGCGGTACACGATACCGAAGGCTCCTCCACCATTATGAATCCTGGTGTAAACGAATCCAATGACTGGTCCATTTTTTCTTTTCTGGTCATCAATCGAAACATTGTCAGATATACCAATCGTCCTGGCTGTCTTGGCGCATGCGATAACCTGTTTATCCCCCAAGCGGATTTCCTAACGGATGTCAATTCCGGGTGTTTGCCATTGACGGTACAATTTGAAAATCGATCCAGTGGCGGACCAATTAGCTATAAATGGGTATTTGAAGGAGGAGAACCCAACATATCTTTCGAAGAAAACCCAAGCGTTGTCTACAGCGAATCAGGTGATTACAAAGTGACCCTTTACGTCGCCAACCGGCTGGGACAAGATTCGGTGGCCAGGGAATCGGTTGTTTCTGTAAACTTTGATCCTACTGCAAGTTTTCTCATTGATCATCAACCGGGCACTACGGTGGCTTCTTTCAACAGCGAAGCAAGTGAAAATGGCGATCAATTCTTTTGGGACTTTGGCGATGACACCTTTTCCAATGAAAGAAACCCGGTTCACGATTTTGGTACTGGAGGCCAGTACTCGGTGACTTTGATCACCAGAAACGATTGCGGGGCCGATACATTGACCAATCAGGTGTTGATTGTCAGCCAGCCCACAGCTGCTTTCCAGGTTGGAGAATCCAGGGGCTGCTCTCCTTTACAGGTGGAGTTCAATAACTTATCGCAAGCTTTTGAAGGAGACTATACCTGGAGTTTCGAAGGTGGAACACCAAGCATCTCGAACGAAGTAAACCCTACTATTACCTATAATGAAGCCGGAGTGTTCAATGTCAGTTTGATCGCATCGAGCCCCGGAGGCAGCGATACCTTGACGATGGAAGATATTGTGACGGTTTTCGGAGCTCCAGAGACCAGTTTTACGGTGGAAAACGAGCTGGGGTCTTCAGTTGTTTCTCTACAGGACTCTTCCGTCAATGCAACCAACAAAATCTGGCGATTCAATGGGAACATCACGGTACTGCCGGACAATTCCGCCACTTACGATTTCACCAATAGTGGTGAACACGAAATCATGCTCATTACAAACAATGAGTGCGGAGCAGATACTCTAACCCAGGCTATTGAGGTATTCCTTTTGCCGGAGGTGAAATTTGATGCTTCACCAAGGATCGGCTGTGCACCATTGACCGTACAATTCGTTGATAGTTCAGAAGCCTATAAGGCTTCTTATCTTTGGACAGTAGATGGAATAAAGCCCGATACCACGACAGAGACCAACCCGGAGCTCGTTTTCGAAGCCCCTGGTATTTACAACGTCAAATTGACACTGGAAAATCAGGCCGGGCAAGACTCTGCTTTGGCAGAAGCATTTATTGAAGTGATGAGCAAGCCCACTGCGGATTTCCAAATGGTTAATTCTCTCGGAGATTCCCAAGTGAGTTTTACGGATAATTCTACCCTTGGAGATTCTTATTTGTGGGACTTTGGAGACGGGGAGACCAGTACCGAGCAAAACCCCATTCACAACTACGAAAGAGACGGAACTTATCCCGTAATGCTAGTGGTAGAAAATGAGTGCGGGCGCGACAGCATTCAGCGGGAAATCAATGTACTTTTCACACCAACAGCCGCATTTACTTTTGACCAAGGTGTAGGTTGTTCGCCCCATGATGTCCAATTCACCAGTTTGATCGGCAATAATTTTGGTAGTATACTGTGGGTCTTTGACGGAGGGACTCCAAACGAGTCTATTGAAGAGAATCCAAGAATTACGTACAATGAACCGGGGCAATACGCCGTCCGTCTGTTTGTGCTGAATGCATTCGGCATCGACTCCTTGATTTTGGAAGACGCGATTTCCATTACCCCATCTCCCACGTCAGAATTTGTAATGGATGTTTCGAGAAACGTAGTGGAATTTTCGAATAATTCTTTATTTGCGGATCAATACATGTGGGACTTCGGAGACGGCGAATTTAGTACGGAACGAGATCCCGTTCATAGCTACTCTAATCCCGGAAACTATACGGTTGAGCTTTTATCCATGAATCAATGTGATACCATTAGCTTTAGCCGAGATCTCGAGATCCAAACATTTGTACCTAGAGCTGCCTTTACTGCCGAACCCGCCGAAGGGTGTGCACCATTTACCGTCAATTTCATTAATGAATCTTTTAATGCTGACACCTACAGTTGGAGGTTTCCCGGTGGCATTCCCGATACTTCGTCGCAGATGTCTCCGGTCGTAACCTATCCCGAACCGGGTTTATATAGAGTCGACTTGATGGTCGGCAATAGCGTCGGAACCGCACTGGTCGAAAGAGACACTTTCATCCGAGTTCTTTCTGGTCCGACGGCCAATTTTTCCTTTGAATTAATGGATGATCTGACCTTTACGGCGACCAATCTCAGTGAAAACGCAGATCGCTATTTATGGAAATTTGGAGATGGTTTTGGAAGTGAGGCAGAAAATCCGACCTATCAATTTTCGGAAGCAGGCATGTTCGAGGTTGAATTAATCGCCATCAATACTTGCGGTCGAGATACCGTAGCCCTAACAATTGATTTTCTGGTGGACAACATCGACGAACCGGAATGGGCAAGCTCGATCAAGGTATTTCCCAATCCAAATGATGGCCGATTCAATATCGTTGGAGAAGGCATTTTAGATGGGAGAATCTACTTCGAGTTAATGGATCTGACGGGCCGAAAAATAACCTCTGCCCAATTCGAAACCAATAATGGCTATCTCAATCAGCCCATCTTTGTCGATGATATTGCAGCCGGACTTTACCTCATACGGCTCGGCAATGAATCACAACATTTGTATCGCAAAATAACTGTACTGCGCTGACATTAGTGGCGTTTTGGAGGAGGAATTCCTCCTCCAACACTCCATTTCCTTACAGGAGCATCTTACTTTTCAGCTTACCTTAATATTTTCTTCAGTTCTTCTTTTTGGTCTAAAAAGCTTAAATTTGCAATTCGAGACGGGATTCAATAGGGGTTCCGGAAAATCAACTTATATTTTTAACATCTTCAGTAGTATCTCCTTCAATTCAATCAAGGTCTTGGAGTTCAGCCTCTAAGGATTTTTTTCAATACAATTTTACTGCCCCTTTTCCGGACAGAACTATTGTTCTCCAAACAATGATTTTTAAAGCATTTCTCAGTATTCGTTCATCGAATCATTTTCGATCGTTCGAATTTGTAATTGTTTCTGCCAAATGACGTTAAATATTGAGAATGCATTTTTCATACAGCGGTCGCCATGAAAAGATATGTTATCCTGTGGACAGTTTTTCTTACGCCAATACTGGCGTATGGTCAAAAATGCGGTTTGGAGGAAAGTCTTGTTATCCCCCTTAGTGACTCGATCACGTACGATATCGTTGTCGAAGATCAATACATCGACCCCAACTTGGCTACAAACCGACTCTGTGAAGTTGAAATATACCTCGTCAACAATGATGTTTATGGATTGGAGATCGACTTGATTTCGCCCGCCGGCCAGAGAATTTCCCTGTTTGGGCCCAATGATGTAGCAACTGAGTGCTGCGTACATACGATCGGCCTCGAGTGGGATATTTCCTTTGTACAAGACGCTGCTGTGGCAGAACCGGATACGGAATTGGCAGGCCTTGGAGACATCTGGGACAATCGTCTTTACAAATTTGATCTAAGGTCTGGCAAACGGGTGTATACCGGCAGTTACAAACCGTTTTCGGGAAGGTTGGAGGACTTCGATCTGGGTACCGTACACGGCACCTGGCAATTAGAGATAAAGAATTTTCCAGGTCTATTTGCCGGTGGAATCTTGGGTAGTAGAATCATTGATTTCAGATTAATCTTTTGTGACGAAAGCGGAAAGCCACCTTGTTGTGATGCGGATGCAGGTTTTATCAACACAAGTCTGGACATCGAAGCCTGTGCAGGAAGTGATACCCTCAACCTGCTCAATATTGGCCCTGGTTACATTGGTCGTCGCCCCGATTCGCTCGAATACAGCTATCGTTTTCTCGTCTCTAATAATGGCGTATTAGTTGGCAATGACTCCGTACCAGACTTAACTGGATATCCAGCCGGGAATTACCAAATTTGTGGGTTATCGTTCAAGAAAGAGGACGAAGCATCCATTCCCGTACCGGATGGTATTCTCACAATGAGCGATATCAAGGACGACCTGAATGGCCCAACCCCTTCTTTTTGTGCGGACATTACCGAAAATTGTATTGATATTGTCATTACCGGTAGCTCCGAGCCAACCAATTTGGTCGAAACCATATGTAATGGTCAGTCCTTCGCTGTAGGCGATTCTGTTTTCAATAACACAGGGATCTATCAAGTGTTACTATCTAATCAGGCCGGTTGTGACAGCTTAGTTAATTTGAACCTCACCGTTGCCGACCTAACAAGGGATACGCTCAATGAAACCATTTGTCAAGGAGAATCCTTCACCGTTGGCACCTCTACTTATGACACAACGGGGGTTTTTCGGGACACGCTACAGTCCGTCGCACTGTGCGACAGCATTGTGGTGCTCAACCTATCAGTAGCACCAGCATTGACGACCAATTTGACCGAGACCATCTGTCAAGGGGATTCATTTACGATAGGAACAGAAACTTTCACGGATGCCGGTAGCTATCAAGTGAATTTACAATCCACGGCAAATTGTGATAGCATTGTCAATTTGGAGCTTTCTGTAGTGCAAGTATCCGCGAGTATACTCCCCCCCGACAACTTAAATTGTGAAAACCGAAGTCTACAGCTCGATGGTTCGATGTCCGACATTGGAACGGCATTCGCACTCCAGTGGAACGTAACCAATGGAGGTAACATTGCGGTTGGTGATGCCACACTGACACCAACCATCGATGCCCCCGGAACTTACGAACTCATCATTGAAAACAAAGAAAGTGGTTGCCAGGCGACTGCGACCGTAGATGTGATTGATACCATCAATACCATCAATGCCGTGATTACCACGCCGGATCCGATTACGTGTCGGACCCCAACCATCTCCGTGAATGGGTCGGCCTCTTCCGCAGGACCAAATGTTCAATATGCCTGGATCACTTCTGATGGTAATATCGTGTCCGACCCTAATCTTAATTCAATCGATGTAGATGGAGGTGGTCAATATCAACTAACGGTTCTGGACACTTTCACCAGGTGTTCGGCAACAGAATCGGTTGACGTCCCCGTAGTACAAAACTTCCCCAATGCCGACGCCGGTAATTCAACGCTATTGAATTGCCTGGTTTCCGAAGCTGTTTTGGATGGAGGCTCATCTACTGTCGGCCCCGACATCACCTACAGTTGGACCGGAAGCCCTTCCATCTTAGATCCCAGTGCGGTCACCACGTCTACTACCGAACCGGGCACCTACTTACTTACTGTCACCGAAGAAATTTCAGGCTGTATAGATATCGATACGGTCATCATTACGCAGAATCTAGAAAGCCCGGTGATTAGTTCCTTGACCAGTCCGGAGCTAACCTGTGCAACGGGAAATATTCAATTGGAAGTGACTGCTACTACCAGCAGCAACGACCTCTCATTTGCCTGGTCCGGACCAGGCATAGTCAGCGGGGAAAATACGGCGACTCCCTTAATCAACAGGCCAGGTAATTATTCCGTTTCAGTGACCGACAATTTGTCCGGTTGTACCACCACTGAATCTACCGCAGTTGTCGGAGACATCGATTTCCCTACTGCAGACGCCGGATCGGACCAAACGATCAATTGCAATACCAGTGAAGTATCTCTAGGAGGACCAACTACCTCAAGCGGACCACAATTTGAGTATCTTTGGTTTTCCAACGAAGGGAATCTAACCGGAGGAATAACAACATCCGTGAGTACTGCCGATGCGGCCGGCGTCTATGGGCTCATCGTTACCAATACGGCTAATAGTTGCGCAGATACTTCATTGGTGAACGTTTTTGCAGACACGATTCCGCCCTTCACTGACGCTGTTGCCAATGATCTCCTTTCCTGTTCTGTACCTAGCATCATTATAGACGGTACGAATTCGGAAGTAGGGCCAAACATCAGTTACAATTGGTCTGGGCCCTGCATTGTTTCGCCTCCGGATGCAGCCACCATTGAAGTAAATTGTGAGGGAACCTATCTCTTGCGTATTGAAAACACCTTGAACGGTTGTGTAAATATCGATAGCGTGATGGTTGGAGTCGACACCAATGTACCAATCGCTGTTCTGAATGATACGGCCTTTGTTTCGTGTGTTTCGGGGCTCGCAACTATTGATGCCACCAGTAGCGGTGGCGGTACGACCGAATGGTTTTTCAACGAAATTGAATTACCGACAAATTCACTAAATCCCACTTTTTCGGAACCCGGTTCGTACACACTCGTAGTGACCAATATTCTTGCTGGCTGTAGCGATACGGCTCGCGTAGAAGTTGTTTCTGACTGCCAGCCGGTCGTTAGTCTAGTGGGCATTCCCGATACGATTAGCTGTGACCGGAGGGCTGTTGATCTAATGAGTTCGGTTAGTCCAGTAGGTCCTGATTATCGTTTTCAGTGGACAACAGCAGCAGGAGTAGACTGCCTGTTAGACGATGGAGATGCTGCAATAACACAGGTCAGTTGTCCGGGCGAATATCAGCTGATTGTGGTCAATGATGTCCTACAGGTAGCCGATACACTCAACCTTCAGGTAATAGGAACTATTGTAGAGCCCAGTATCCAGATTTTTCCTCCATTACCAATCACTTGTCAAGCACCGAACGTCGTTCTTGATGCCAGCAATTCTTCTTCCGGGCCAGGACTATTTTTTACTTGGACCAACGAACAGGGTGATACAATTGGCAATCAAAATACTTTATCGGTGGCGACCGGCGGCATTTACACTTTGGAACTGAGCGACCAGAACAGTGGGTGCAGTACTGTCGATATCATCGAAGTAGTAGACCGGCAATCATTTCCAACGATCATTTTTGAAGATGCCATCTTCCCATGCTTTGAAGATAGCATCGCATTCAGTGCAATTGTCGAACCTGCAAATGAGGATTATGCATTTGTCTGGTCTGGACCGGGAATCACCAATGAAGATACCTCCTCCACGGTTATGATCCAATCCGTAGGTCTGTATACCCTGGAAGTAACCAATCTATCCAATAGCTGTAGCACGACTGAAAGTATAGACATTGTTCAACCTTCTTGTCCGCCCTGCGTCAGTACAACAGAACCAGCAATCCTTAACTGCAACAATCCCGCCCAAAACCTGGAAATTACATTTTGCGAACCCTGCGTGGGTTGCACCGTTCAGTGGACGACGGTTGACGGCCAAATTGATGCGGGAGCAACCACCTTGACCCCTGAAATATCGCAACCAGGTACCTATGTGGTATCAGCGACCAATCTGCAAGGACTGAGCAGTCGGGAAACCATTATTGTCTCCGGCAACTTC
>JANQRV010000542.1 GCA_028284395.1 Saprospiraceae bacterium | reverse complement strand
ATTTCAGAAAGTCCCTTTCGCAGAAGTTGGAAAGCACTGCGGAGGCAGAGGGATTGGTGCAGCATGACCATGAAAGTGATTTTGGTCCGAAAAATAGCAGCGCTGAGTCCGACAAGGGCAGTGGCCCTGGAAGACGGACAATTGATGATCCAGCCTACTTCCTCACTCTTGGGGCATCTATCACTGGTCAATGCCCAACAAGGCAACGAAAGCCAGGATCCCATCCACCAGTTCTATCATTTGGAAAGTCAAGGAACGACCGTGATCCAATTCTACTCCCAAAAGGATGGTCGCCGCTTCAATGTCCTGGAAATAACGGAGCTTAAAGGTGCCACCGCCGAAACAGAACTGAAGATTCGATTGAAGGAATTGGCGGATGCCGGAGAACTCATCGTCCCTGTCGGTTTTGATGGAATGAATTTCCGGGTTATCGGCCATTCCGAATCTGTTGGTAGCGGGACAGTCGTGACCATTGATCAATTCCCGCTACCTGAGGCCCGACAACAAGACGAACACGGTTTGGTGGCCAGTCCATTCAATCCGGATGACCGCCAACATCCAAGTCTTTTCCAGGCATTTAAAATCGCTTTCTTTAGGACAACCGATGTCAATTTTATGAAAAAATCTATATCTTAGGTCTGTACAACACCTAAATTATTCCCATTGGTATGAATTTGATCAACCTCGTCCTCGAATTTATTTTCAAACTGTTGGGTATCAAACGTAAACCAACAGTCGAACCGCAGACCACCGATAAGCCACCGGAGCCGGAACAACCGAAATTACCGCCAGAGCCGAAAGTAGTCGTTCCCCAGGTACCCGCCATCCACATTACGGGGCAAATGATGAAAACCACCCTGCATCTGGGTCACCTGGACCATACCGTCGCTAAAGAGGATGTACTACCGCTCTTGAAGCAATATCACCAAAAGATCAGTGATACCAGTGGGGATAAAGACAAAAAGCTACGACACAGCGATAGTATGAAATGGGTGGATTTGAAAACAGTCGACTCGGAAGCAGAGCCGGTAAAAGCCATGCAGACTTTCCTCTTTAATGCCGGCATCTTTCCGGAATGGTCAATTCTGGATGGCTTTTTTGGGTATGGGACCCTGGCCGGGGTCAGGCTTTTTCAGGAATACAATCGAATCTACGAAGGAAAAGAGGACCTGCTACCAACCGGCGTGGTTGATAAGGCTACCTGGGAGATTATGGAGGAATGGCAAAAGTTGGGAAAAAGAGCGGATCGCTGGGATCGCAATAATCCGGGCATTGAATTCAAGATGGCGCTTAAGCTCCTGAATGCTGCACGCGAGCATTATGTCAATCACCCCCATTTCATCCTCGATTTAGTGGACAAAAAAGTAGATGCAGTCAACACTGGCAAAGCCGATCACGAAAAGGTGGATACGTTCAAAGTGACGGACTGGACCTACAATGAAGACGACATCCACCTGGTGGGCATTCGCCGCAAGGAAGATTCGGCCGGAACTAACCGCCGAAACGACGACCTTTTCATCCTGCTCATCAACGGGATGGTATTTCTCTTCTGGGGTTCTACGGACCCCAACCGACACTACGCCAAGAGAACAAAGGACGACGAGCCATTCATCACCGAAGGCCAACATAAATTCGGCTTCGGCTGGCATATGCACTCCAGCAAGAATGAGTCTTACCAAGGACTCAATCCTTTCAGTACCGGTGTTTTGGTCTTCCGCGACAAGCACGATAGCCGTACCAACAAGTTGACGGAAGCCGACCTGAAAGCCGGCATCGACGACGCACCCAATACGACCATTAATATTCACTGGACCGGTGATGGTGCGAGCGGTAGTTGGTCGGCGGGTTGCCAGGTGATTGCCGGTGACAGCTACATCGACAATTTCAACAACGAGCAGCAATTCCCCAATGGTTTTGTACCAGTACGTGGCAGCGACTTTAAGCGAAATAAGGTGGATAAGGTCACAAAGTCCAAAGGCGCTTATAACATATTTACCGACCTGATACTTTTATACGCCCCGAAACGAGAGAAGAATTACTTGTTGTATACCCTCGGGCGGGATGAGACCTTTGATGCCGACTTTTTGCAGGGCTTGGGCCTGCAGGAGCGCTTGGATAAGACCATTGCCAGTTTTGGACTGGCACCGGATCCGGATGATATTACGTAAGCACTAATTCAGCTCTTTCAATGAACAACTATACCGGTAATGCCAACCCGGCACTCAACCCCAACCACGGTGGAGTGAGCATTCGCCCTTCTCTGGAAACGGTCGATGGAGAGGAGGTACGGATCGTTCCACAATTAGGTCATGAAAAGCCGTTGGTACTAACCGCCATTCGACGGGACTCCAACTATCTCCTCACGGTGGATGAAGATCGGCGTTTTGCCATACTATGGGAAGTAGCTTCCGGAAAAATCATTCGGAAATATCGGTTGGATGCTGAGGCACAGATCTTGTCGATTGCCTTCAGCACGAGGGGCAATTTGCTTGCCCTGGGCGGAGCATCCCAAATAATGGTCTTTGATATTCTGAGTCGCGCGGGTTTTCCAAAAGAATTGACTTGGAAACAAGTGGAAGAGATGGGGGAAACTGATGACGGTGAGGGGTCGGTGAAACACGTCGGGGTGGGATGGCAATTTTTCGACGCCTTAGCCAAGAAAAAGCCGAGCAAAGTAATCCCCGCTCTTTGGGAGGAACAATATTTTGATCGGGAAAACCGCTTGATCAAGAAAATTTATTTTGACGACCATGAAAAAGAGGCATTCAGCCAGTACTTCGACAGCAACGGTCGGTTAACTGGGCAAAAATACCACTACTCCGAAGACGAAGCCTCCAAATATGGTCAATTCATCCCTCAAAAAAAATATTACCATCCCTGTACATGCCTTATTTTCAGCCACAATGAAGAATACCTATTCTTCCCCCAAGGGGATTCACTAAAGGTATGGGACATCCAAAATGAGAACATCCAAGCGCTCTCCTGCGAAAATTTACAGGAATTTCGAAAAAACGATCTCTCCATCAAAACCCTGGACATTAGTGCCGACGGTCATGCCATTCTCAGTGGATTAGACTCAGCCGACGGTCGACGGTGGGCAAGTGAGATTTGGCGAAAAGATTGGGTGAAGGAAAACGATACCTTTTTGGACCGGGATGCAAGCATCGTAGCAAAAACGCGTGGTCACGGGGAAAATCCGGGTAGTGCCCCCGTAAATACTACTGAAGAAAGTCGCCCCCTTTTCAAGTTGGCAAAGTCTTTCTTCAGTCCGTCAGGCCAGCACATTCTCTTGTGGCTAAATCCATTAGACCAAGAAAGTGGGTACTGGATTTTCTTATTGGATGTCGCTAAGTCCAATTTATCAGAAAACTTTCAATCCAAGTGGCATCAGGACATCGCCAGCGGCAGCGAGGAACAGTCCTATAAAACTTATGATTTTGCCTACTTCAGTGCCGACGGTCAATCCATTATTTTCGGCAAAGAAGGGCAAATGCATCACTGGGATGTCAGTGAAGAACGGATCAGGACCATCCCTTTTGGTCATTACTACGATCCGAAAATGGGTCGCCCGCTAATTTTCACGCATGATCTAAACTATTACTTTTCAGTCGGGTCCGGAGGGGATTTAGACGAAAGACCGGTGATTCAAATGAGGCGAACAGCAGATGGTGAGCAAATTCGGCGGTTCGCTGGAATCGATCAGCCTAAAGATGAGAAGATATTGAAAGACATTCTTCATAAGATTTGTCGCCAGGTCCATGATTCTCCTGATGCTGAAGACCGTGATTTTAATTATGAGGTAGATGAAAACGGCATGGTCCAGATCGACGGAGAACAACTACAACTCTTGTGCCCGCAAAACGACAAACACCTGGAATTTCTGCTTCTTTATGAAAGACAATATGAGGAGGAAAAATTCAAGGATGTAACTCCCTCTCCGGACGCTGATTTATTATCCCAGCGACCCAATCGATTTTTTGCACAGGTAGTTATTTCAGATGCAGCACCATCTTCTGGCCCTCCTTCTAACTCCGGTTCAAAGATCAAAATAGAACAGTATTATGCCAGTAGCAAGGACGCCTGCCGTTCGGTCGCCTTTGTTAAAAACAACCGGGCATTTCAATACGACCAGTTTGATGTTTTGTACAATAAACCACACGAAATTTTCAAAAAATTCAGTGCTTTCTTTCACCCGGATTCTCAGGCCATACACAAATTAGAGCGGGTCGCTGCCTTCCGCCGGTCGATTATGGGCCCTAAGTCCGAAGTTGATCTACGTCCGGAAATTGCTGTTTTAACCCCCATTCCCATCGATGTGATGGAGGAATCGGAAAGCATTATACCCATATCCATTCGGGTACACCAACCGGAAGACCGGAAGGTCTTGCTGGCCAAATTATTCATTTGGATCAATGGGGTACCGGTTGATGGAACGAGGGGTATCTCTCTCCGTGAGAGGTATACGACAGATACGATTGTCCACACTCAGTTTCAATTGTCGAAGGGTCTGAATAAGGTGCGCATTTCAGCTGTGGACGAAAACGGCATCGAGTCGCTCAATGAAAACTACAGCATCTTCTACCGGGAAAAGAAGCCGGATCTTTTTTTATACGCCATCGGTGTTTCGAATTATCAAGATCAGGATTATAACCTGGAATTCGCGCATCAGGACGCCATTGACCTGGCCGAAATGTACCGGGCCCGAGCACAAAGGACCAATAAATTCTTCGGAAGGCTAAAATTGAAGGTCTTTGGTATCGGCGAACATTCGGAAGATGCAAAGGCAATTCCGGCGTCTTCCGACATTTCACATGAAATCGCACATAGAAATAACATTTTGGCGATCCGGGAAGAAATAAAGGAACTATCTGACGTGGACGACATCGTCATCATCTTCTTTGCTGGCCACGGAGTTCGGGATGACCGGGGTAGGCTTTTCCTCGCGCCATCCGATATGAATTTTGACACGCCGGAGGAAAAGGGCATTTCTTACGAAGAAATGATCGGATTATTGGACGATATTCCAGCGCGTAACAAATTACTACTGCTGGACGCCTGCTTCACGGGTGAATTGGTGCGCTCTAGACGTGCTTCATCGAAGACTGAAAGTATGCTGCCCCCGGGTTTTGATCAATTCAATCAAGAGTTATCCGCCGAGGATTTTCCGGAATTAGAGTCGGCGGAAGAACGCATCTTCAATACCGAACTACCAGATTTTTCCTCCACCGATCAAGAGGAGTTTACCCAACAGGTCTACGACCAAATGCAATCATTATTTGTTGATCTTCGACATCACACTGGTGCCAATGTTCTGACGAGCACGAGTGGGGATCGTCTGGCCTTTGAGCGAAGAAGCTTAAAAAATGGTGTCTTCACCAATTGTCTGAAAGCAGTTCTGAATGAGGTGGATATCGACTCGGAGGAGGAACCTTTTTCTTCCTTTGTTGCCAGTATTTTGAAAGACAAAATCAAAAAAATGGCCAAGATCTCGCATCGGGGACTCGACAGTCGGCAAAGGTCTGGCCAAATGGAGCATATGTTGTTGGATATCGAACGATATTTGCAGCGGAAATCAAAGGGAATCCAGGACTTGATTAGAGCCAACCTTGAAGAGTTTAGGGGTGGTGTCCGATCAAACCGTCCCAAACTGCAAAACATGTATCAGAATATCGACGATTTCATGAGTGAAGACCGCAAAAGCACTCGGCTCATGGCAAGCCAATTGAAAGACTTGATACAGAAAAAGTTAGATATTTTAAGAACAGATCAAAAGCCCGACTTGAGAAACCAAAATCTAGAAAATGATTTCCAAATCTGGTAATTCACTTTTTGTTAAAACATCTGAAGATGGCCGTATTCAACTATAATATAAGGAGAATAACGCCTTTCGGCGCGACGATGACAATCTCTCGTGACACTGCTAATGCAGCAAGTACCCTAACCATCAAGATGAACGATTCGGGTGCCGACTGGGAAACGAGTTTTACCGGACCTCCCATTATTCAAAGGGATAATCTCCATCCATCGGATCGCATCCAAATAGCCCAAAATACTGCACAAGTAGCCGTCGAAATCATCAACACGGATACCAATATCTCTAATTTTGTATTTCTTCAACCAGCGGCTACTCGGTCATTTTCCGGTACCATTGAGGAAATGGCTCGTGGAGAAATTAAACGTAAAGCGCTGGCGGACGTAGCCAGCATTCCAGACCTACGCCGTTTTTTTCGCCCAAAAGAGATTACGGTCTTGGGAGATTCTTTCCGCATTCCAATGAAGAATTTACTGATTTCTCCAGTAATTGCCCCTCCGTACACCAATCAAAATTTTTTCTTTGTCGAATTGAAATATACCAAATTATCGGAGCCCGAGGGAAGTCAACGAAAGAAGCGCTTCCAAATCCTGAAACAAAAGCATCAACACATTCTATTTTCTGAGGAGAGTCTCTATGGAGGTAGTGGTCTATCTCCTGAATTGGTCAGTGACCACCGGCTGTTCTATCGGCAAACCTCCGTGACAACCGGACAACCGGAAGACCTTTTTATCTCCGCCTTCACCCCGAACTTTTACACAGACGAAGCATTGATTATCCTCATCAAACAATTATTGGACCATCCCCGTCATCTCGAAAGATCAGAAGAGGATCGAAAGGGTTTGATTAAGGAGCTCCTTATGAACCTTCCTGGTGCCCCTGCGGCGACCAATGTGGTCCAATGGACCAACCAAAACTGGGAAAGTTTATTGTCCTAGACTTTCTAATGTTGCTTTAAAGGCTTCAATCCTTGGTCGGTCAATTTTCAGCTTTTCATTTTTTAGTTCTTCAGTTAGATTATCCAGGTCCAATAAAAACCTTTGACTTGCATTCTCATCTACTTGCTTAAAATAGAGGTGGAATTCTTCGAGGATGGTCTTTTCTTCGCCAATTAGCAACTGTGCCAAAATATAGGGAATCATCCACCGACGCGTAGGCAGTTCCGTCAGCACCCAATTTGGAGCCAATGCTCTTATCTCAGCAAAATATTCCGCACTTTTGGCAAACTTACCGGCACGGAGAAGGTCATGGGCATATTCCAAGCGAAGCTCTGCAGCTTCGCGCGGATCCTGCTGGGATGACAGACTCTTTGCCCAAGCCAAGTCATGGAGTTCGATGGCTTTTTGAAGATTCTCTAGGCGATCCCTCCGGTTGGTTTGTGCAAAAGCCTTATCTTCAAAGTAATAGGCATAGGCCAGCAATTGTTCCTTTGTTTCAGCAGTCTGATAGTATCCATAATTTTTACTCGAAAGGCCCAACTCTCCAGTCTGAGAGAGGTCCAAAGTTATGAGGCGATCAGAGCTCAAAAAACCGGCTATGGTATTGGTAAACACAATAGTGCTATCGGCACCGGCGGTAATGATGGACTTTCCATCGGGCGTGAAAATGGCTTGGTGGATTACGCTGGAGTGGCCTGAAAAGATCTGGATTTGATTCCCGGACATATCCCAAACCCTGGCGGTACCATCCATTCCAGCAGTCAGGA
>JANQRV010000532.1 GCA_028284395.1 Saprospiraceae bacterium | reverse complement strand
AAAGTTGGAAAACACAGCGACAGATTTGATCGGCGGGATCGGCAGTTGTTATACGGAAAACGGAGAGAACTTCGGTCATCAACTAACCTACAACTTGCAATTGAGTGATGATGAAAATGCGGTAGCAAGCATCGACTTTGACCAAGCAACTACGCTGACCATCACCTATACACTGACCGACAATTAATTAGAGGGATTAATATAAGCATATTATTATGGAGGCAGATCCTTGTAAACGGGATCTGCTTTTTGCTTTTTTTGAAACCTTGCAGCATTAAATATGGTTTTTTAATATAATATGAATATTTTTGCCACAGTTGTTTTCCCCACTTATATTTACAGTTGATTTGATCGCCTCCCAGTTACACAAGTGCTTTGAAGATGCCCTTTAAAATCCTGTCAATTTCCTAGTAATGCTGAACAACACTTCATCAAAAAGCAAATTTAAGGGCTTGCTGTTTGTAGCGGGCATCTTATTCTTAATGGCGATATCCAGCTTGCCAATGCCGTATGGCCTAGATCAGGCCGAGCCAATGGGAGCATATCTCAATGGCCGGTTTCCTGCCAAAACCCCGGGATCGGCGGACGGCTGGCGAGTGGTGAATGCTTATCCCAATCTGACTTTCATTGATCCCATCAATTTGATTGAATTACCCGACCAAAGCGGATTCTTTATAGGAGGGAAAAAAGGACACATTTGGGAGATTAGTAAGGACCGAAATACGAATGAAAAAAAGGTTGTCCTAGATATACAGGAAAGAGTTACAGTCGGAGGAGACGCGGGGCTGATCAATTTCATACTCCATCCTGAATTTATGGACCCGGCTTCTCCCAATAAAGGATATGCCTATGTCATTTACCGCTATCATCCGGATAATCGCTGGGACTGTAGTAATGGAGTAGACCGGTTGTCGAGATTTACATTTGATGAAGCAGCAGGCATTTTTTTTCCCGACTCAGAATTGGTTCTGTTACAACAATATTCTGGAGCATGTAATCATATGGGCGGTGCCATGTTTTTCGACGAAGACGGCCTTCTGTATTTTACGGTTGGAGATGGCGGCGGATCTGCCGCTCAATTCGATCTGGTACAGAAAATTGATGAAGCGCTTTTCGGTGGTATTTTTCGAATTGACGTTGACATGGATCCTAATCGGAGCCATCCTATAAGAAGGCAACCTAGTCAAACGGATGATTCGGGAGAGAGTCAATACCGCAATTTTTCTCAAGGCTATTTTATACCCGACGATAATCCTTGGGTGGATGAGACTGGAGGGACAATGGAGGAGTTTTTTGCGCTTGGCTTAAGAAGCCCACATCGCGCCGATTACGATCCCATAGAAAAAGAAATCTGGATTGGAGATGTGGGAGGTGGACAAAGGGAGGAAGTTACCAGAGTAAAAATTGGAGAGAATCACGGTTGGCCCTACCGAGAAGGAGATATCGGGGGACCACAACCGGACCCCGATGTAATCATCGGTAAGGAAACGGAGCCGTTCTATGCTTATGACCGACAGGAAGGCGACTGCATCATTGGTGGTTTTCTATACCGAGGAGAGAGATGGAGAAGCGACTTGGATGGACTCTACCTATTTGGTGATCACGGCACCAGGAATGTGTGGACAATTAATCCAGATAACCAAGAAGTAAGATTGTTAACAAATGTTCCGGAAGCCGGCCCTGGTAACAAAAACGGCATTTCCGCATTTGGCACTGATGCTGATGGTAATATCTTTATTTTAAAAGTATATGCAACTAACGAAGATGGAGGGGTCATTTATCAGTTGGAACAAGAAGGGCCGGAAGTACCCAATCCACCGGACCGGTTGTCTGAAACAGGCGCTTTTAAGGATTTAGAAAACCTGACGCCGGCTGATGGTCTTATTCCCTACCGAGTCAATGCCCCGTTATGGTCCGATGGTGCAATTAAAAGAAGATGGGTGGCTTTGCCGAATGATGGTACTTTTGATAATTCCGATGAGCAGGTGACCTTCTTTAAATTAGCCGACTGGCAGTTTCCCAAAGGAACTGTTTTTATCAAACATTTCGAACTTCCAATCGACCAAAACGATGCGAGTAAAACGACGCGATTGGAAACGCGTTTTTTTGTATTGACAGAAGATGGCCGAGCTTACGGTGTCACTTACCGTTGGAATGAAGAAGGGACGGAGGCATTTCTAATTGAAAACGAGGAAAGTCGCGAAGTAGCTATTGTAACAGCTGACGGAGGAACGGAAGTTCAAACTTGGACCTTCCCTAGCCGGACCCAATGTATGAGCTGCCACAATGGCAATGCGAACTTTGTCTTAGGTCTTAAAACATGGCAACTAAATGGAGATCTTACCTATCCCAGTTCCGGTATCACCAGCAATCAATTGGCGACCTGGAATCACCTAGGGATATTTGATGAGGGCTTTGAAGAAGCGAGTATTGATGAATTTCCAAAGGCATATGGATTAGATGATACTGATGCCTCACTGGAGCAGAAAGTTTTGTCTTATCTCGACGCCAACTGCGCAAATTGTCATCGACCTAGTGGTGTGGAAGCCATTTTTGATGCCCGATACACGACACCCCTTAGTCAGAAAAAGTTGATTAAGGAACTTGGCACTGGTCGCAATACTGCAGATGGTGCGCTTATTGTCAAACCAGGTAATCATCAACTATCCGAATTATGGGTAAGAGACCAAGCGTTAGGAGATTTATCGATGCCGCCGATTGGGAAGAGCATTAATGATCAGGCATATTTGACGGTATTGGAGGAATGGATCAACGGCTTGGACAACAACATCGGCAATGGGGAGAATTGTGACTTCTCAACTGTTTACCTTTCGGACCTAGACTGGATAGGGGAAGCCATCAATGGTTACAACGATGCGGAAAGGGATAAGACGATTGAAGACAACGTCTTGACTTTGAATGGGAAACAATACCTCAAAGGTCTTGGCGTTCATGCTTTTTCTTCGATTACCTATAATTTAAATGCTGAATATCATCTATTTACTTCCGATATCGGCGTCGACGATGAGACCTGTGGAGCGGGTTCGGTCATCTTTGAAGTCTACGGTGATGGAGAGTTGCTTTATCAGAGTGAGTTGTTAACTCAAGAAGACGATCCCGTTTCGATTGAAGTTTCGGTGGAAGGAGTCGAAGAATTGGTCATTGAAGTGACCGATGGCGGTAATGGTGACAATACATGCGATCATGCAAACTGGGCAAACGCCATTCTGAAAATTTGCGAAACTCCGGCAAATAATGCCCCAACAGCTGCGTTTACAGCTTCTCCAGATAGCGGACCAGCTGTTTTAACCGTGAATTTTGACGCGATTGGTTCATCGGATCCCGATGGGGATGAATTGACCTTTTCCTGGGATTTTGGAGATGGACAGACAGGAAATGGACCAACGATTACGCACGATTATAACAACCCCGGAAGTTATACGGCAACACTGACCGTTAGTGATGGACAATTGGATCATAGCGTTAGCAAAACCATCACGGTACTAGTACCCAATCAGCCACCCATTGCAGCTTTTACAGCGACGCCGGAAGAAGGTTTTCTCCCCTTAACCGTCAATTTTGACGCGGGTACTTCTTCCGATCCTGATCAGGATGAATTGACCTATACATGGGACTATGGGGATGGTCAATCCGGTAACGGCAAGACCAGCAGCCATGTGTACACGGAAGGGGGTGTTTTTACCGTGACCTTAACGGTCAGTGATGGTGAATTGCAAGACAGCATTGGCTTGCAAATAATCGTTAACATACCGAATCGTCCACCGATTGCTTTTTTTACGGCTACGCCAGAGAGTGGGCCATTTCCACTGGAAGTGATCTTTGATGCGAGTGGTTCTACCGATCCGGATGGAGATGATTTAACCTATATCTGGGATTTTGGTGATCGTGAGACCGGTAGTGGAGAAGTGGTCAGTAATCAGTATATCTTGCCCGGCGAATACACCGTTTCATTGATCGTTAGCGACGGAGAGTATAATGACACTTTTTCTTTAGTTGTTACGGCCAGCATATTCAATACTCCTCCCGTTGCATCGTTTACTGCTACACCAGATAGCGGTCCCGCAACATTAGATGTCACTTTTGACGGAAGTGCTTCGGAAGACCCCGACGGAGATGTGATCAGCTATAGTTGGGACTATGGAGATGGGAGTTCGGGTATTGGACAGACCAGTAGCCATCGATACACGATCGCAGGGACCTACACTGCAACCCTCCTGGTCAGTGACGGAGAGCTTTCGCATAGCATTAGTACTATTATAATGGTAGATCAACCAAATCAGGCGCCCGTAGCTTCTTTTATAGCTTCACCTCAAATGGGCGATGCTCCTTTAATCGTTTCCTTTGACGGAAGTGCTTCTCAGGATCCCGATGGGGATCAGCTGACATTTTCGTGGGATTTTGGCGACGGAACTTCGGGAATAGGTGAGATCCTAGAACATGAGTATGCTATTGCCGGCAATTATACAGCTACTTTGACCGTCCACGACGGCGCATTAGATAACAGCACTGCGACTGAAATCATGGTGCGTCAACCAAACAGAGCGCCGGTCGCCATTATTTCTGCTAGTCCGAAAAGTGGGCCGGCGCCACTAAAAGTGACCTTTGACGGAAGTGGTTCGGAGGATCCGGATGGAGATGAATTGACCTATAATTGGGGGTTTGGCAATGGAGAGACGGCTTCCGAAGCAACTACATCATATGAATTCGATACGCCTGGTAGTTATACTGTTACGTTGACAGTGAATGACGGAAAACTTACCAACACCGCGAATATTCTAATCCTAGTGGAGCAGCGAAATCGGGAACCGGTCGCTTTGATAAATGCTACTCCGGTCAATGGAACGGCGCCACTTCAAGTGACTTTTGATGGAAGCGGCTCGCAGGATCCGGATGGAGATCAGCTTTCCTACAACTGGGATTTCGGAGATGGTAGAATGGCTTCCGGGGCATCCGTAGGACACGAATATATCACGGTGGGGAATTATTTAGCAACTCTGACGGTGAGCGATGGCGAATTCAGCCATGTTGCAAGCATTACAATCTCGGTGCGAAATCTAAATAACAGCCCGACCGCGGCATTTACCGCTACTCCGGATGAGGGTGTCGCGCCGCTCTCGGTTACATTTGATGCCAGTAGTTCTCGGGATGTAGATGGAAACGAGTTGACTTATAATTGGAATTTTGGTGATGGAACAAATGGTAGAGGAGTGTCAACTACTCATGTTTATAGTGACCCCGGGAGTTACACCGCTAGGCTAACAGTCAATGATGGAGAGGCTTCCAGCAGTGCCAGCCAACTAATTATGGTCAATCAGATGTCAGGACTTAACTGCCAATCCTCTAGTGAGGTCTTTCTCTCGGATGTCCCTTGGACCGCCATTCCCGAGAATGATTTTGCAGCTGTGCAACAGGATAAAAGTATCAGCCAAAGTACGATGACGATTAATGGGGTAGGGTACGAAAAGGGGATCGGGGTGCATGCCAATTCTTGGGTGAGTTACCACCTCGGGGGGCAATTTGAAAGATTTACTGCAGAAATTGGAATTGACGATGCTGCTTGTAGTCCGGGGCCCGTAGTTTTTGAAGTATACGGCGATGGCATTCAACTGTATCGGAGTGATTTGCTGACCAGGAATCTGACCGCCGTTCCCTTGGACATTCCGGTTACCTGGGTAGATGAACTGGTATTGAAGGTCCATAATGGCGAATTGTTGAGAGACACCTGCGATCAGGCCAACTGGGCAAACGCGTCTTTACAGTTTTGCCAGGAGGGGGCGATTGCTCCTGTGTTTTGTGAAGGAGCTTCGACCAATCTTGCTTTCGGACATCAGACCCGGCAATCATCTACTTCCGAAACCAACGGATCTTGGAAAGCAATCGATGGTGATCCGGTCGATGCCTTCATAGAAACGGAAATGGAAGTAGACCCTTGGTGGGAATTGGACCTGGGTATCCCATCAGAAATTTCATATGTGAATATCTGGAATCGGTCGGAATGTTGTGTTGCAGAAGAGACAAAATGTCGGCTTTATGTTTCTAATGAGCCGTTCACATCCGATAACAGGAATGAAATCGAACAGCAGGAGGGCGTGCAAAGCTTTGATTTAGGGTTGCCTCTTTCTGTGAAGCATAAAGTACCGATCTACACCACCGGGCGATATTTGCGCGTTCAAGTGGCTGGTGAGGCAAAATTGTCGTTGGCGGAGGTTGAAGTTGTAGGCTGTGAAGAAGAAGCGGATCGCAGCACTGATATTTGGGTAGAGGGAGAGTGTGGTGAGTTGGGCGAAAGTTGGAGTCTGGGGCAATCGAGTGATGCCTCTAACGATCAATTCGTCACACTCCCAAGTCAAAGTTTCTCTTCCACTGACGTATTGCCTTCTGACAATCGCCTGATGTCCTCCTTTTATTTCGATATGAAGGAACAAGATCTCTATACCTGTTACCTGAGAACGAAAGGCAATCCGATTACCGCCAACTCCTACTGGATTCGATTAAATGAAGGAGGCTGGATTGTGGTCGACAATATTCCCAGCGGCAACCATTTCAACTGGACGAATATTCGAGAAGCTGGCATAGGTGGTTCGCCCCTATTCTTCAATCTTGAAGCAGGAGAAAATCGGCTGGACATTGCCTTCAGGGAAGGGCAGGTTCAACTGGACAAACTTTACTTAACGAAGAAAAGGAAATCAACGATCGGTTTTGGGCCTTTTGAAGAGGAGTGTCTAACCAGTGTAGGGACCACCTCGACCCGGTATTCCCTTCAATCGACGTTGAAAGTAGAGCTGGCTCCCAATCCGTTTACCGATGCTTTCTACCTTTCTATTGAACAACCACCGGAAAAACTCCGCAGGGCCATCATTCAAGTCTACGACTTGCAAGGAAGAATTATCCTAGAAAATTATGACTTCCCATTTAATAAAAAGATGATGATTCGTCCCACAGCTCGCTTACTACCAGGTGTTTATTTTGTACGAATTCGAAGTGGTAAGTACGAGGGCGTTTATAAGATGGTCAAAGGGTAGATTTATAACAGAAAAAGCGTTAGATTCAACATTAATTATGAATGTGAAAATCTGACGCTTTTTCATTAACAAGCGGCAGAAGAATAAGCCGATAAATCATGCCCGATCCGTCGAAAATCAAATCCTTTTTAAAGTCACTGCCCATTTTTTCACAGGTAGAGGATGAAGCACTCGATTGGTTTATTCAAAAAAGTTCTTGTTCAGAGCACCCTGCCGGTGAAATGCTTTTTAAGCCCGGTGATCCGGCAGACGATCTAATTATCATCGTCGAAGGTTGTCTCGATGTTTATCGAGAGGTTCCTCAAGGCCGTCAGGATATGTTCTTGCACGAAAGAGGTACCGTTACCGGGAATCTTCCGTTCTCCCGAACACAGGGTATAACCGTATGGGGAAAAGTGGTTGAAGATCTGGTTGTTTTGCGTCTACATCGATCTCATTTCTTGGAGATGGTTGGAGTGAGTTATAAATTGACTCAGGCATTGGTTGGAGTGATGAGCGATCGCATCCGCAATATTAGCCAGGATCAATCTCATGATGAAAAACTAAAAGCATTGGGTAAGATAAGTGCAGGGTTAGCTCACGAACTTAATAACCCAGCATCCGCAATGGTACGATCGGCTGAAACGCTCTATCAAAAGATCGGTCAGACACCTGAAAACTTTAAGGCCGTCATGAAATTGAATGTCACCGAAGAGCAGGTCGACTGGGTGAATGATTTGATCTTTAAAAAAATTGAAAATAGGAAGGCAGATCCAAAAGATCTTAGCCTATTAGATCGACAAGATCGACTAGAGGAGTTGACTGATTGGTTAGAGGATCACAGTGTGGAGGATGCGGAAGACATTGCCGAGACACTCACCGAATTTGATTTTTTGGAGGATGATCTTGAAGCATTACTAGATCAACTGGAATTCGAAGAAAAACTGACCCCTACTTTAAGGTGGTTTGACAATCGCCTGTCGACAGAGCTTTTGTTAACTGATATTCGGGAAGCTAGTCATCGGATTGCGGATCTGGTACACTCTGTGAAAAAATACAGCCACATGGATCAGGGAGTTGGAAAGACGATGACGGATATCCATGATGGCATTCGTACAACAGTTCACATTTTAATTCATCGCTTCAAAGAGAAACAAATTGAGATTGATAAGCAGTTTATGGAAGACCTGCCCCAAGTCATGGCCAATCCCGGGGAAATGAATCAGGTTTGGACCAATTTGATTGCAAATGCTCTTGATGCTCTACAAAAAGGAGGTAAGATAACGATCCGCACCTTTGTTGACCGAGATTATGTCTGCATCGCAGTAGAAGATAACGGACCGGGAATTCCAAAGGAAATCGCAAATCGAATCTGGGAGCCGTTCTTTACCACCAAGGAAGTAGGGGTAGGGACCGGTATTGGGCTCGATATGGTGAAGCGCATTGTTGAGCGGCACCGCGGCAACATCAATCTTTCTTCCGAACCAGGGAAAACCGTTTTTACTGTTAGATTGTTGGTGTCCTGAATTTTATAACTGATTTAATCGCTTTCATGGCAAAGAAAAAACCCATCATTTTTTCCATTGATGATGACCCTCAGGTCCTAAAGTCTATTCGAGCTGATCTGAGGAACCGTTATAGAAAAGACTACCGTATTATTTCTAGCCAATCGGCGGAAGAAGCCTTGGCAACACTTCCAGAATTAAAAAACAGAGGGGAAGAAATCGCATTGTTACTATCCGACCAAAGGATGCCGGAAATGAAAGGTGTCGATTTTCTACAAAAGGCAAAAGAGATTTTTCCAGCAGCCAAGAGAGCACTTTTAACTGCTTATTCCGAGGTAGATGCTGCCATTAAGGCGATCAATGAAGTACAGTTAGACTACTATTTAACCAAGCCGTGGAATCCACCTACTGAGAGGCTTTATCCGGTGATAGATGAATTACTGGAAGAGTATGCTGCCAATCGCGATTTTGGTTACTCTGGGATTAAACTGTTGGCTTATCAAAACCATCCACTGACGCACGATTTAAAGGAGTTCTTGGCCGGCAACCTTGTTCCATATCGATTCATCGATCCCCGAAATCAACCTGATGAAGCAGAGCCGTTTCTAAATATTAATCAATTGACCGAAGAGGACTTTCCTGTCCTCATACTGGAAAATGGATCCGTGCTTAAAACCGCCACCATCTCACAGTTGGCAACAGCTATTGGCCTGAAAGCAGAGGCACAGTATGACCTGTATGACGTGGTTGTCGTAGGCTCCGGGCCAGCTGGACTTTCGGCAGCTGTATATGGCGGTTCAGAAGGATTACGAACGGCTATAATAGAGAAGTTGGCACCAGGTGGTCAGGCCGGGACTTCCTCACGTATTGAAAACTACCTCGGCTTTCCGAACGGCATTAGTGGCAGTGAATTGAGTCGTCGAGCACATGCCCAAGCACTTAAGTTCGGCGTCGAGTTCATTTCGCCGGCCGAAGTCAATCAATTAACCTTGGAAGGAGACTACAAAAAATTACACCTTAATAATGGAAATGTTTTAATCTCAAAAGCAGTAGTGCTCGCTACAGGCATGACTTATCGGATGCATCCCGCTGCAGGAATGGACGATTTGACTGGTGTCGCTGTCTACTATGGAGCGGCAACTACTGAAGCCATAAGTTGTAGTAATAAGCACATCATTATCATAGGGGGAGGGAATAGTGCAGGACAGGGTGCTGTTTATCTTTCTAAGTTTGCTCGCAAAGTGAGCATCATGGTTCGTCGATCCGATTTATCTTCTACGATGAGCCAATATCTCATCGACCAGATCGCGGCTATCGAGAATATAGAGGTTTTGGGGCATACTGAGATCCGATCAATCGTTGGTACTGAAGCCATAGAAAAGATCTCACTTTACAACAATAAAACCAAAGAGAGTTGGGAAGATTCAACTGATGTCATTTTTGTTTTCATTGGCACTCGACCAAATACCGATTGGCTCGATGATAACATATTGCGCAATGAAAAGGGTTTTATCCTGACCGGCCAGGAATTAACTCAGCACCCTGATTTTTCTAAATTATGGACGGAAAAACGGAGCCCAATGTCGCTGGAAACCTCCGTCCCTGGCATCTTTGCTGTTGGAGATGTACGCTATGGTGCCATGAATCGGGTTGCTTCAGCCGTCGGCGAAGGTTCTATGAGCATCAAAATGAGCCATACCTATTTATCCGGCCTTTAAAAGAACTTCTCATACAGCTCATATTTAACCTCTTTTCCTTTACCTGAACGATCGACCAGAATCTCAAATACATTTGTCTGAATGGTATGGGCGATGTCGCCAGTAGGTAAATCGTTACAGTCCAAGCCAAACGGATCTTCAATTTCTTCTCCCAATAATTCAACCCCTAATAAAGCAAAAAAGATGAACATGACGAGTGGGATGGTCGAAAATGAGAAATCCTTAACCAAAGCAAAAGGCAACATCAAACCATAAGTCGTGATGAAAATTTTGAGAAAAATGGCATATGAGAACGGAATGGGGGTCTTTTTAATTCGTTCACAAGCTCCTAGAATATCTAGTAATGCCTGATGCTGGGCCTTAATGTTAATGTAATCCCCTTCGTTCAATTCCCCTTTGCGATGTCCATCTGCAATTCGTTGGAAGATTTGCAAGGAAATGTGATTGGGGATGTGGCCTTTGGATTCATATTCGATTCGGTCTTCATCCGTCAGATGAATTAGTTTGTCCAATTTTGTTCCATCTCGGAGGTGTTCTACCAATGCGTGACAAAAGTTGGAAATATTTTTTGCAAAAAACTGCCGTACCTGAATGTCTGCGGGAGGGAACATAGCGTGGACGTATATGGCCATATTTCGGCTGTGGTTAACCAGAGCACCCCATTGCTTGCGCGCTTCCCACCAGCGATCATAGGCAGAATTGGTACGGAAGACCAAAAAGATACTCAGGATGACTCCCAATAGGGAAAAAACACTGGTATTGAGCATAATTGTCTCGACTAATTTGAAATAGTTGACCACCAGGCAAATGACCAGAGTGTAAAGACCTATACCGATGACGCTCCGTACAATACGAACCATCGTCCAGCTCTTGGCCAAATGACCTACATCCGAAAACCAGTTTTCGTTTGTTTTGTAATAAATCATGGTATGAATTGATTGGTTACAAATTATTATGATTTGTTAGGGCACCAAGTCTGGCCTTGCTGCAAATTAAAGATCTCTCTCGAAAGGGAAACGGCTGGAGCAAAAAAATATCGAGAGAATTTGCTAGGAACAGTTAAGTAAGTGATCGTACCTTAAGCACATAAGCAAAAAAATGAAAGACAGATTAAATTTAATGGCTGTAATCCGGACAATAGCGATAAGTGATTGGTAC
>JANQRV010000529.1 GCA_028284395.1 Saprospiraceae bacterium | reverse complement strand
GTTTTACATTGTACACGGCAAGTCGGTGACGGATGATTTTTTGACCGAGCAGGAGAATGCCAAGGGAATCAAATATTCTGATATCCAGCGACAGCTCTACAAAGAATACGGTGGTGCCCCCTTTTTAGATAATGAATATACCGTATTTGGTGAAGTGGTTGAAGGCTTGGAAATAGTTGATAAGATAGCAACCATGCCGACATCGCGCTCCAATCGCCCCCAAACAGATATTAAAATGAAAGTCAGGGTTTTATAACCCTTTTTCCTTCTCCTCAGTTGCACATAAAGACTATTTTATGAAAAACATGATACTCTTAATAGATACCCTGCGCTACTTGCCATTCTTACTAGGAATAGCTTTAGTAGTTTCATGCTCACGACCTGTGGCCAAATTTGCCTACAGCGGTGAAAAGATCGCCCCTGCAAAAGTACAATTCAACAACCTCTCTGAAGATGCTGAAACTTACGAGTGGGATCTTGGCGATGGGACAAATAGTAAAGAAGCCAGTCCCTCCCATCGATACCTCTCGTCTGGCAATTATTTGATTCGCCTGAAGGCTACAAACGCGAAGAACAAGAGTCGAATGGTCGAACAAAGGGTGATGATAGGCCCTCCTGAAGACTGTCTGGTTTTGATGGAGACATCGTTTGGCAATATGTTGATCAAGCTTTTTGAAGAGACGCCGAAACACCAAGAGAACTTTGTGAAATTGGTGGAGGAAGGTTATTACGACAGCCTTCTTTTCCACCGGGTAATTGATGGCTTCATGATTCAGGGAGGAGACCCTGCTTCTAAAAATGCACCAGCTGGAAAACCTTTGGGAATGGGAGGACCTGGATATACCGTTCCGGCAGAATTTGTTGATTCCTTGATGCACCAGAAAGGGGCGTTGGCGGCTGCCAGAACAGGTGATAACGTGAATCCACAAAAAGCTTCTTCCGGATCGCAGTTTTACATTGTTCACGGTGGCGAGCTCAATGATGCTATGTTGAATGAGATCGAATCTCGAAAGGGAATACGATATACCAAAAAGGAAAAAGAAACCTATTTGAAGAATGGAGGAGCTCCTTTTCTCGACCGCGAATATACCGTTTTCGGTCAGGTAATTGAAGGCCTGGAAATCATTGATAAAATTGCCAAAGTACCAAAAGATGGTAGGGATAGACCCAAAAATGATATCCGGATGAAGTTGCGAGTAATTAAATAAAAAAAAGTATTTTTGTGATTTTTAGCAGTTGAAAATTAAGTATTTATAAATGAAAGCGATCAACGTACTAGGGGTGGATATAGGAGCTACCGGAATAAAAGGCGGAGTGGTAGATACTGGAACCGGAGAATTGATTACTGACCGAATGAAGTTAGATACACCTAAACCCGCAACACCGGAAAATATAGCTACCGTTGTCCATGAACTGGTAAAAAAGCACAACTGGGACGGACCGATTGGATGTGGCTTTCCAGCCATCGTCAAAGGAGGAAAAGCGATGTCCGCAGCAAACATTGATAAATCGTGTATCGGCGTAAATTTTGAAGAATTACTTTCGAACAAAATTGGAATGCCGGTCTTCTTGATCAATGATGCCGATGCAGCGGGCATTGCAGAAATGGAGTTTGGTAAAGGAAAGGGCCGAGACGGTGTCGTCATTTTAATCACCATTGGGACGGGGTTAGGTTCAGCGGTTTTCATCAACGGGCATTTGTTGCCAAACACAGAGCTAGGACATTTTTATCTCAATAATGAAATTGCGGAGCGATTGGCGTCTAATTCTGCCCGGGAAAGAGAGGGGCTAAGCTGGGATGTATGGGGAGGAAGGTTTCAGCAATATCTGACACATCTAAAAAGATTGTTTTCGCCCGATCTTGTCCTATTGGGGGGAGGTGTAAGCAAGCGGTTCGATAAGTATGAGTCGGTGATTGAAGTTGAGGGACTGGAAGTTTTACCCGCTAAACTGCTCAACAACGCCGGTTCTATCGGTGCGGCTTTTTACGCTTCAAAGAAGTTTGTAAAAAGTGCGGATCTAATCTGAAAAGGACACTACACCGTATAGGCCGAAATAAGAGAGGTGATGGTGGGGTCTTCCTCAAGTTCCGGTAGCAACGCAAACAAAGCAGGGTGGAGAAGGAAATGTTCGCTGAGCGCTTCTCCTAACCAATAAAAGGCTTCTTGGCGTTTCCCAAGCGCAAAAAGGCAAGCGATCTTACAGTAAATAATTTCTCCTTCATTAAGAAATTGTTCTGCCTGCTCTGCTATCTCCAGGGCTTCTCCGGCCCGCTTGGTTTCCAATAGGAAACTAGCATATTGTAGCCAATACTGTACTTCTTCCGGAAGTATTTCGATGGCTCGCTCAAAATACTGAGCAGCCTTCTCATAATTTTCATTTTGGTAATATGCTTCAGCGATTGCGGCAAAATATTCTTCCCTCTTGTCTTCTATATGCAATGCTTTTTCATAGGCATTGATGGCGCTTCTCCATTTTCCTTCGTTTGCGAAGCATTGACCGATGTGGAAGTACACTTCGTCGTTTAAGTGATCCAGGTGCATGGCTCGAGAAAGATAAGTTCGTGCCAAACCGTATTTCTGTAAATGGAAGTAGCATTGCCCGATATTCAAAAACAATTCACTATCGGGTTCAAAATATCTTAACATATCTTCATACCAGCCCAATGCCCTTTCGTACATCTTCATCTCAAAGCACAATTGCCCACAATCTCTGTATCCCGCTTCAAACTTTTCATTGCAAAGGATGGAATACTCAAATGCTTCAATAGCATTGAGATAATTCCCCAGGTACTCGTGCGCATGTCCGAGATTGTACCATGCCAAAAAAGAGAATGGGTCTTTTTCAATTACCTGGTTATGAACGTCAATACTTTCTTCATATTTCCGGGTCAATTCAACACAAGTCCAAAAGCGTTCTAAAGCCATGGCACTTTTAGGATTGAGGCGCAAAACCTCTCTCAGGGCGTAGAACGACCTTTCGTATTGTTCCCGATTTTGATATACAAAAGCTTCGGTCAACAATATTTCCGACATAAAAATGGGATCGGCTTCGTACTTCAGGCTTTCTAGGATCTCAGAAGCTTCTTCGAACTGGCCTTTAAGGGTAAGTGCTTCAGCGGTAAGAATTTCAATTCGACGATTGTTGGGAGAAAACAAACGAGCTGTATCTAATACTTCCAAGGCGAGGTCTTCGCAGTGGTTTGCCGCCAATAATTCCGCCTTTTTCAAGAAAAAGTCTATGGTGAAGCTGTGGTTGATCAGGGCGTCTTCAACTGCACTGAGAGCGTCTTCGAGCTGATCGTGGTTCTCATAAAAGTCGATAATGTGCTTAAAATCATTCTCTCCAAAAAAAACGGAGCCTCCACGATTTTTCATCGCTTCGTACTCTTTAATTAAATGGAGAACCACTTGAACGTTTTTTTCGCTCATTGGATTATAATTTGTTGTTAAGTGGGAACTTTCTCTAAATTTGAAACAAGTTAAACCAACTGAATCAATAATTCAAGCAGTAGTGACGCATAAATAATTTAACGGTATCTATCAACTAAGAAATGGTATTTTTTACCTGGAAGAATTACAGATAAGCCAAAACCGCTTGTTGATTTAAACGGTTTTTGAGAGAAATGTTTCAACCATTAACATTTTGGCTAGGGTAGTAACGGCAGTATTGTTCAATTTCTTCTTCGCATTCTCTGTCTTTTACGCCACTCGTTCAAAATAACGGTTTTGAATTCCCGTTCTGCTTTGCCGATATTGGCAATCTGCCGGATGGAAATGGCATCTTTGAGGTTGGTGAAATACTGGCGTTTCAGGTCGAGGAGTTCTTGTTCCATCAAAAAACGAGAATCGACGAATTTTTCGACCTCGGTATCATTCATTAAGTTAATGTTTTTTGATTGATTGTATTTTCTTCTGATCTGCTTTTGCTTTTGCTCATACTCATTATAGATTGGCCAAAACTTTTGTGATTCCTCGGTAGTCAGGCCCAGTTTATTGGTCATAAAGGCAATCCGCATACTCTTTATTCTTTCCGCTGCCTGTCCATTGAATTCAGGCAGTGCCTCCTGGTCCTGGCCGGCCATTGCCAAACTGCCGGTCAGAAACATTAATCCGATCAAAAACAACCTTTTCATAATTTCTCTTTTTTAGCGTGATTCAAAACGCGCAACGTGTTCAGAAAGTTTAGAGTAGCTCTTCGAGGTCTTGCAGATCCATTTCGTTGAGTACGTCTTCTACCGCTTCTTCCAGTTCCTGGTCCTCCAGTTCAATGGAAGGATAGATGGCGGGATCATCCAGATCATCAAACAGGCCGATCAATAACTCTGCATCAAAATCATCGATGTGAAGTGCGACGTAATCGGCAATTTCTGCTTCCGTCAAATCCCCCTGAACGACCACCGATTCTTTGTTGGAGATCTCGGTTTGGAAGACGAAAAAAGCTGCAATCATCAGTAGAACTCCCGCAGCCAAACCCATCGCGAATTGTGGCTTGAACAACGTAGCCATCCATGCTGAAATTTGTTCCCATAAGCCAGGAGGTCTTTTTTCTTGCTTTGATCCTGTTGCTGCTTCCCGACCGATTTTACTTAGAATGTCGTCGGTTAGATTTTGAAAATAATCCTTGGGGACGGTAAAATCTGGACCGGTATCCTTTAGTTTTGCAAGGGATGGGGCAATTTCTTCCAATTCCTTTTTAATGTCCTTATCCGTTTTTTTCATAGCAATCAAATTTGAACTTCCGAAAAGTAGCGCTCAATTTTTTTTACCGCATGATGATAGGAAGCTTTTAATGCCCCCGTTGAGGTCTCTAGTATGTCTGACATTTGTGCATAGCTCATTTCTTCAAAATAACGTAGGTTAAACACTATTTTTTGTTTTTCTGGCAGTTTATTTAGGGCCTTCTGCAAAATTACCTGAGCGGCATTTCCGTCGAAGAAAGGATCCGCTTGTAATTTGTTGCTTAGGTTCGTTTCTTCTTCATCGATCGAAGAGACTTGTTTCTTCGCCTTCTTGTTCAAGAAGGTAATGGCCTCATTGGTTGCAATGCGATACAACCAAGTATAAAGCTTGGCTCTACTTTGGAAATTACCGATGCTTTTATACACTTTGACAAAACAGTTTTGTACAACATCGTTGGCATCTTCATGGTCTGTCACCAACCGCCGAATGTGCCAGTAAAGCCGTTCCTGGTACTTTTCCAAAAGCAACCTGAAGCCCAAATCGATAGAATTCGGGTTTCTGATGTAGGTTAATATCTTGTCGTCAGTTATTTCCGGCGGCTTTTCCAACTTTAATGATTTTGTGGTTAGACTTCTGTCCGGGGAGAAGGTTTAAAAGCTATTTGTGTTTTTTGTAATCAGACCAATCCTTCCCTGATGAGATCATGCAGATGAATCATTCCAAGGTATTCATTTGGCTGATCCACTACAATGAGCTGAGTGATGCTTTTCTGCTGAATTTTGTGTAATGCTTTTACTGCCATCTCATCTTTATGGATGACCATGGGAGCTTTCGTCATCACCTGTTGGGCAATTAATTGTGATATATCTGAATGACGATTCAGCATTCTGCGCAGGTCACCGTCGGTGATGATTCCCTGTAATGTGCCAGCCCGGTCTAACACTGCAGTTGCGCCCAAGCGTTTGGTAGTCATTTCCAGGATGGTTTTTTCAATGGAGTCGTCGAGGTATACCAATGGTTTTTCGTTTTGTGGAAACAAATCGCACACTCTCAGGTAGAGTTGTTTGCCTAAAGATCCTCCCGGATGAAACTGCGCGAAGTCCTTAGCGGTGAATCCCCTCAACGCCAACAGTGAAGTGGCAATTGCATCTCCCATAGCCATTTGTGAGGTGGTACTGGCTGTAGGAGCTAAATTGTGCGGATCTGCTTCTTTGGCGACTGGCGTGAATAGTGTAAAATTGGCTCTTTTTGCCAGATAAGAATCCGGATTACTAACCATTGCGATCAACGTGTTTCCAGACTTTTTAACAAGAGAGGCAAGTACGCGGATTTCTGCAGTTTCCCCACTTTTAGATATGCAAAGAACAAAGTCTTCCTGCCGAATCATTCCGAGGTCTCCATGAATAGCGTCGGCAGCGTGCATGAAAATGGAAGGCGTACCGGTGGAATTCAATGTGGCAACAATCTTTTGCGCAACCAAAGCACTTTTCCCGATTCCACTTACCACAATCCTGCCGTCGCAAAGAGCAATAGACTCGATGCAAGCCTGGAAATTTTGGCCGATGGCTTTCCCCAGAGCACTGAGTGTTTCTTCCTCAATTTTTATCGTTTCTTTGGCGGTTTTAATGATTAAGTTTTCTGAATTCACAACAATTTTATTATTTTTGACAGCTTTTGAAATAAGGGGGCCATATTTTGCATAAATAGCTGATAAAAAAAACATTAAGAATTTGTCAAATTATAATTTTTTCTTAACTTAAAATTTGGTTTGGCTATTTCTGTCCAAAATTAATGCCTAAAAAATAATAGCGATGGTTCTCAAATTCGTTCATGGATAGTGCCTGAAAATTAGAACTAAATTGTCAGTAGAACAGTATAATAAAAATGGCGACCAAATTATTTAAACACGTAACACAATGAATGCTAATCCTATGACATTAACGACCGACATGTCCCTCCCGGAAGCCCTCAATAACTACTTTGGATTCGACAATTTTAAGGGAAATCAGGAAAAAATCATTAAAAGTGTCCTAGAAAATAAAGATACCTTCGTGATCATGCCGACTGGAGGAGGGAAGTCCCTCTGTTACCAATTACCGGCACTGATGTTGGAGGGGACTGCCATGGTCATTTCACCTTTGATTGCATTGATGAAGAATCAGGTGGATTCTATTCGAGGGTACAGTCAGAGCGACGATGTTGCACACTTTTTGAATTCTTCACTCACCAAAGCACAAATGAAATTGGTGAAAGAAGACATTATGAATCGCAAGACCAAGTTGCTCTTCATCGCACCGGAAACACTTACCAAAGACGAAAATATAGAATTCTTCAAGAACGTCGATATTTCTTTTGTCGCAGTCGATGAAGCGCACTGTATTTCTGAATGGGGACATGATTTTCGGCCCGAATATCGTCGGATTCGTTCTATGTTGGACGCTATCGGTGACAACATCCCTGTGATTGCCCTGACAGCGACCGCTACACCGAAAGTCCAATCGGACATATTGAAGAACCTCAACATGTCCGATGACAATACCTTCATTTCCTCTTTTAACCGGGAGAATCTATACTACGAAGTCCGACCAAAAGGAAAGAAAGAACAGACCGTTAGGAGCATCATACAGATCGTAAAAGAAAAGCCAGGTGAGTCTGGCATCATCTACGTACAGAGTCGTAAATCTGCAGAAGAAATTGCCAAAGCATTATCGGTTAATGACATCAAGGCTGCACCTTATCATGCAGGTTTGGATGCAAAGACCAGGGCGACTACCCAAGATAACTTCCTAATGGAAGAAATCGATGTAATTGTAGCAACGATTGCTTTCGGAATGGGAATTGACAAACCGGATGTTCGATTTGTCATTCATTACGACATTCCCAAAAGCATCGAAAATTATTATCAGGAAACCGGTCGGGCCGGAAGAGATGGCCTCGATGGTAATTGTATTGCATTTTATTCCTACAAAGACGTATTGCGACTGGAAAAATTTCTTCGGGATAAGCCGGTTTCCGAACGTGAAATGGGGATGCAATTGATGCAGGAAGTCATGGCTTATGCTGAGACCACTGCTTGTCGGCGTCGCTTCCTGTTGCACTATTTTGGGGAAGACTTCGATGATGCAGGTTGCTCCTCCATGTGCGATAATTGCCGTTTCCCCAAAGAAAAAATCGAAGTAAAAGAACAGATGGCGCAGGCTCTTGCCGCCATTCTCCAATTGGAAGAGAACTATAGTATTAAAACCTTGGTCGACTTTGTACTGGGCAAGGAGACCAAGCAAATGAAGGATTTTAAATTCGATAAAAGGCCTTTGTTTGGTATTGGGAAAGAACAGGATAGTACTTTTTGGAGTTCGGTGTACCGTCAAGCATTACTCAATAATTTGGTGTACAAGGACATTGAAAGTTATGGATTGATTAAAATGAGACCGGAGGGCCACGCTTTTTTAGAGTCGCCTCGTGCCATCCAGATTCCTATTAATCACAACTATGATAAAGAATTGGCTGCGGATCCCTCCGCTTCCAATGGACGGACGGCCGTACTGGACAATAACTTAATCAGACTCTTGAAAGATATGCGAAGGAACGAGGCAAAGCGTAGAAGTGTGCCTCCTTTTGTGATTTTTCAGGATCCTTCATTGGAAGACATGGCTACTCAGTACCCGATCTCTATGGAGGACATGACTAAGATAACGGGGGTCAGTAAAGGAAAAGCAGAGCGATACGGCAGGCCGTTTATCAATTTGATCAAGAGTTATGTAGAGGAAAATGATATTGATCGCCCCAACGATTTTATTGTCAAACAGGTAGCCAACAAATCCAAAATAAAGGTCAATATCATTCAGGGGATTGATCGCAAGATACCACTGGATGATTTGGCTGGTTCCAACAATATTTCAATGGAAGAATTGCTTACCGAAATGAATGCAATCGTTAATTCTGGAACCAAATTGAACATCGATTATTACCTACTCGACAATGTTGATGAATACTCCCGGGAAGATATATTTGAATACTTTATGGAAGCAGAATCAGACTCGGTCGATGAAGCATTCAAAGAACTGAAAGAAGAAGACGTAACGATCGAAGAAATTCAGTTGATGCGTATCAAGTTTTTGTCGGAGATGGCAAATTGATTTGGAAATGCAGAAAATTACGATCATTAATGGTCCTAATCTCAACCTCTTAGGCAGGCGGGAGCCCGAAATTTACGGTTCGGAGACGTTTGAAGAATTCTTCGGATCGCTCATGGGAAGGTTTAATGGGAAGGCCCATTTGAGTTATTTCCAATCAAACAGTGAGGGAAAAATCATTGATAAGATACAAGAAGTAGGCTTCGAAGAAGATGGAATCGTGCTCAATGCGGGCGCTTATACCCATACTTCCGTTGCAATAGCCGACGCAATAAGTGCGATTTCTGCACCAGTAGTCGAGGTCCACATTTCGAATGTTCATGCTCGGGAGGCTTTTCGCCATCATTCGCATTTGTCACCGGTATGTGCCGGAATAATCGTTGGCTGTGGTTTGAAAGGATATGAGCTGGCAATTCAATTCTTGTTAAGTATCGGAGAGGAAGTATCGGGATAAAAATTGATGTCCAGCATCCTCAGTCTCTTGCGCTTTCCGATTTTGAGAATTTTTCTTCGAAACAACTTGGGCAGGATCAGGGCCGTCACCGCTGAGGTTCCGGTTACCAATGCATCCGACCATCGATAACTGGTCGATGGGTCTCCATCCGTGGCGGTACCGACGACTGCAAAACTCGACCAACCAATTCCAAACCAAAAAATTGAAGTTCCCATTGCCTTGGGCCAGGTGCGATAGTACCTAAGTGCGTTGATCTCATTTACTGGTACGTATCGATCGGCAAGTACGATGACATTATTGTCGATGTTAAAATCTTCGATAGTGGCGCGGAGAAAATAATCGTTTCCGTTCAGACGGTAATCAATTTCATGACCGATATAGATCTTTTCCGATTCAGCTTTTCCGTACCGCTCAATTTGCAATACCTTTTGGGCCCCGAGGCTGGTGGCCTGAAAAAGTAGAAAAAGACAGAATGGAAATAGACACTTATTCATTTAGATATTGTTTATTAAAAAATGAGCCGTGTACATCAAGGAATGTCTACTATTCCCCGAGGTTGGCAGCTGGATGATTTTTTTTCCATTTTTTTAAGAATCTCTTGATCACCTGTTGCATGGCTTTTTCAATGGCAGCATAAGAGGAGTGCTCTTTGGCTACGTAAATGATGAAAAAAGCCAATTGTTCGTTACTCGCCCTAATCGTATCTTTTAGCGTTGAATTGTTGATTCGGTAGGCTTCGCGGACTCTTCTTTTAATTTTGTTTCTATGAACTGCACTCGGGAATTTTCGCTTCGGAACACTGACCCCAAATTGAATGGCCGAGGAGCCTTTTTTAAATTCTTTTGTCCTCCAAATTAAGCGTAACGGGTAATTGCTGAAAGACTCCCCAGATTCAAATAATTGGGCAATTTCTTTTTTCCCTTTTAACCGTTCCTGCTTTTTGAAGCTATGTCTTTTCATCAAGTCTTTCTTGGATAAATTTGGAAAACTCAATCCTGATTTTCCACCCTAAGAACTAATTTCTAAAAATTATTTGGATTTAAATACGGAATTTTTGAATACTGTACTGTTATTATTAGAATATGGTTAAATTTTGTTTTCGCAGCCGAAAATGTTCAGTTTGGGGTTCTCATAAAGCCAAATTTTTGGTGCATAGCAGCGCTATGGTCTAAAAATTTGGTGAAA
>JANQRV010000512.1 GCA_028284395.1 Saprospiraceae bacterium | reverse complement strand
AGCGATCCGGCAACAGCAGGTTCAAATAGACGATCTCAGCACCAGGGTACTGGCAGTGGAAAATTGTACCCTGACCCGGCCGGAATGCTTTACGGTCATGGGTTACGTCAACTTTATCGGCAAGAAACCGACTTTGAAACAATCCGCTGCAATTGGTCGAAAGGCAACCGCTTATTGCAAGAAAAATGACCTCACATTGGATGAGGTTTGGGACATGCGTTATGGCGAGGTCAATGTCTATATCAGTTTTTTCTTTTACTCAGACTAAAATTTCCAGCTAATGAATAGTTTGAAACCTGCAAAAATGAAAGTTGTAGTTATCTTCTTAAATTCCGTATTTTGTGAAAAATTGTCGACACATGTGGTTTATCCTTGCCGATCTAAACGGGATTTCACGAGTAATCACAACAACAGATAATCGGCTTCGTATATTCAAAGATATCGAGCAGGTCAGCCTTTTTATACAAAGCCAAAAAATGAAGTCAGGAACATATCAGGTTTGCTTATTGGAACCGGAGAAAATGGCTGTCCAAATTTTGGAAAAGAAATATTCGTGGAATAATCGTTCTTTGGAACCGGTCAATGAAAAACCATATGTGGAAGAAGCTAATTTCTTGTTCACCAATCTTGATAGTGTTCCCCAAGTCATTGTTGATAAAGCCGGGAAAGCCAAATGGCTACATTTCGAAGATGCATTAATTTATGCTAAAGAGCAAAATCTTTCTGACACGACCTTCCAAATATCCATCGTGGAGCCCATCTTCCAGGATATCGAAAACTTAAAGGAGCTAATCAAAACCAGCGCCTGATGAGCGAGCAATATCACGCCAATGATAAGCGCAGCAAGAAGAAAAATGTGCTTTACGCCATCATTGACACTTAGCTCAAACGGATTTTCAAATATGGAATTACATCTGGTGAATTGGACAAAGATGGTCTGCCTCGTCGCCCCAAAGAACAAGCCAATTACTTGAATCGAGCAGTTGGATGGGAGCGTTACAAGGTTATTATTTTACTCTTCAATATTCCTGGCAGGAGATTGGCCGAGTTCATAGAAAAAGTATTCATTCGAAGGCATAAGATTGATAAGGGTAAGAAACCGCAAGGGAATATCAGGGATTGATTGCTACCGATGAGACTGAACGCCCTATAAACGCAAATAGGCCAGTCATATTGACCAGCCTATTTATTTTTCTTAACTTTGATGTCCGACAACTCAAATGACAACTCGGAGGTTTTCAAAATATATAACTCCTTGATCTTCTGAGAAATTGCCAATTCTTTTGTGGTCCCACCAGGACTCGAACCTGGATCTAGAGTTTAGGAAACTCCTATTCTATCCCTTGAACTATGGGACCTTGCCGACTAGCGGGTCGTAAAATTAAGTAATTTCTGGATTTTGCTAAAGCATCTGCCGAAGTAATGCTCAAATAAAGAATGCTCACTGAAGTACGTCATTCCTTCAGCGAGCATTTATAATTTAGAGAGAGTAGTACTTTATAGGCAATCTTTTCAAAAGTTTGGAGGGAGTCAGCGACAGCTTTCTGAAGCCGACCCTCCTGTGATTACCTGCATAGTAATAAAATTGGAATTGGTTAAGGGCACTTTAATAACAAAAACTCATTTATATGATATAGTCGCAGTTGTCTTTTGGAACACAGAATTTATGAGGAAATCCATTTATTGGAGACATTTTCCTGGGGCATTGACCGTAGGAATACCGGGACTGTTTCCTTTTTACGGAAGTCCTCATATTGTTCTGCGTTTAACAAATCTTTCAATTTAGAGTTGCGCTCCTTCCATAGGAAAAACATCGCTTTATCTTTATCAACAATCTTCTGCGAATGAGCAATCTCTGATATCTCATAAGCATACTCCGCACGGATTTCATTTAACCTTTGTTCTTGTTCTTGACAGAGCGCCAAATCCGGATACTGCGATCCAGCTTTGGAAGTAGATTGAGCTAAAACCGGCGCTGAAAGAAATAAGATCGTTAATAATAGCAATGCCTTCATTTTCCTACCTTTTAAGTGTTTTTTAATCGGATAATTTCAATCTAGTATCGATTTTTAGTTGGTTCCTCAGCCTTGCTGTGATTGTTTTTATATCGTGTGTGATAGTTTTGCTATTATGACAAACAAGAAATACTTTTGTTCACGATAAATTGAATTTTTTTTTCCGGGCGACAAAAGTGGTATTTAGGAGTGTTAAAATATCCTCGGGGCTTTTGTGTATTTTGGATGCTATGGATGCTATGGATGCTATGGATGCTATGGATGCTGTAGCTACTATAGCTCCTACAGTACAAAAGTGTCCATAGCAACAATAGTAACAACAGTAACAATAGCATCCACAGCAACAACAGTATCAATAGCACATTATGAAAAGAAGATCCTTTTTAAAGAAAAGTCTGGCGGGCGCCGGTATATCAATGGTGGGCCTCCACAGTACTATGCAAGCGCAATCCTCGGCGCCAATCAGCCGGGGGCTGCCAAAAGTGAAAATCACCAAAATTAAGTACTACAAATCCCCTAATCATAAGCCTACCTTCAATCAAAGCAACGGCATTGTCGTGGTGGAGACGGACCAGGGTGTGTCGGGCATTGGAGAGGGAGGCTCGTTGGACACGATCGAGCAATTGGCCGGTTTGCTGATCGGGCAGAACCCCTTGCGCATTGAAGATCTCTGGCAATTCATGTATCGCGCCTATTTTTATCCGCCCGGTCGAGAGAAGATACATGCGCAAGGGGCCTTGGATATGGCGCTTTGGGACATAAAAGGAAAACTATTGAATGTACCGGTTTACGAATTATTGGGTGGTCTCACCCGCGATCACATCCAGTGTTACTCCACCGGCTTTCCGCGGCAAGGTTCGATTGGTGAAACCGCCCGCGCTTGTGTCGAGGCCGGATTTCGGGCCTTTCGCTTCCATGGCTCGGATGGATTGGAGGGCGTGTATGACCAAAAGGCCAGTGTACAGAAGACCTACCAGATTTGCCGGGAGATCAAAGATGGTGTTGCCGGTATTGGGGATTGGGCCATTGATTTCCATACGCGATTGAACCCGACGCATGCCGTTCGTCTTTGTAGCCTGATTGAGGATTTGGAACCTTTCTTTGTCGAAGACCTGATCCGTTCGGAGAATAAGCTCTTGTATCGCGACCTTCGCCCAAAGGTTAAAGTGCCCATCGCCGTTGGTGAACATCATGGAGACAAGTGGGACATCCGACCGCTCATTGAGGAGAACCTGATCGACTACTCCCGGGTGACCTTGCCCAATGCCGGTGGGATTACCGAATTCAAGAAAATTGCCGCACTTTGTGAAACCCATTACGTTGGACTGGTGCCTCATTTCACGGGACCCATTGCGACGGCCGCTCTGGTGCATGTCTGCGCTGCATCGCCGGGAGAGGTACTCATGGAACTGCTCGGTGCCCAGCCGCGAGAAGAGCCGCACTTGCCGGAATGCCTGGACTTCCGCAATGGCAAGTTATGGCCCAATGATCGCGTTGGTTTGGGGGTCACTTTTGATCCGGATCAGGCAACTTTACTGGGTGAATTCACGGAATATGTGCAAACTGTACCGACTTATCGCCGGCCCGACGGATCGGTTACCAATTGGTAGTCAAGGTGGGAAGAAATGGACAAGTTCTTTGCCATGAATAGGGGAGAGGAGTTCTTTGGTGCATCAATTATTTGTTGGGACTGGTGCTGCTGTGGTTACTATTGCTACTGTAATACTATGATGCTACGGTCGCCTTTATGACGACCTTGATACTATGATACTGGCCTTAAAATGTTTTCGTTAGTGGGATCGCGGGTATAAGGACGATCAAAGCATCCAATTCGTCGTTAAGACGAAATACAGCATCAAGATGGCCGTCAAGGCCATCGAAGCATCAAGGCAATCGTCAAGATTGCCGTAGCAACCACAGCAACCATTTGGACAAAAACAAAATCAAATAATAACTATGATGAAATCAGCGGCTTATTTAATGATCTTTCTGGCAATGGTCTTATTAACCCTTCCTGCTAATGCGCAAAGGAGGGTCCGGCCTTCTGCAGAGACCGTAACGATTGAAAAAGCCATCAGTGGATTCCACCGATTGGATGTTTCCAGCGACTTTGAGGTGACCGTCAACTTCACTGATGGGGCGGAGGGCATCAAAGTGGAAGTCAATGAGAATCTGGCTCAAAATGTCGTTATCGAAGAGGAAGCCGGTACCCTGAGACTCAAATTGGGAGGACTCCTCAATATTTCCGATTGGAATCGGCGTCTCTTTCTGCGGGCGGAAGTTTCTGCGAAAAGTCTGACCGGAATTCGGGGTCGGGGCGATGTCAAAATCCGTCTGCGGGACGAGTGGAACAACGATGACATCCTGGTTAAACTGGGTGGGGACAGTCAACTCAAAGGGGCGATCAACGCCGAACAGTTGACCATCGATCTCAGTGGTGACTCCAAGATGTTTCTGGACAATGAAGCAAAAAGTAAGCGGGTCGATCTCCGCATTGCCAGCGACAGTGAGTTTGAAGGCGCTTTCGATACCGATCGACTCTCGGCAGAATTGAGTGGCGACTCCCGTGTCGAAATTTCCGGTAAGGCCAATCGGGCACGCATTATTGCTGGTGGTGACAGCAAGTTTCACAATTATGACTTTAAGGTAAAAG
>JANQRV010000508.1 GCA_028284395.1 Saprospiraceae bacterium | reverse complement strand
CAGTTAAAGTACGGCCCTCATACCGGGCGACTGGTGGCCGGAGCTCATCTCATCCAGCAACGAACCAACGAATACTATTCGATGGCCATCTTTTCCGATGATTTTGGCAAGACCTGGCAAGCAGGTCAAAAACTACCGCTGGAAGGCGGCAATGAAAGTGAGATCGTCCAATTTCCGTCCGGAGACCTAATGATCAATTCCCGAAATTATTCCCTGATCGACTTGCAAGAAAAAAGACCGGAGGATCAGGTTAGTCATCGCATCGTAGCTCTATCCAAAGACGGAGGCCAAAGCTGGCAACAAGCTCGCAGGGATTCCACATTGATCGAACCCGTATGTCAGGGTAGTCTACTCTACCTCGAAGCAACCTCTTCGTCCGAAGGTCTGCTGTTTTTTTCGAACCCTCCTCATGCTAAGGAGCGCAAAGACCTGACGGTGAAAGCCAGCCCTAATCAGGGGCAAAGCTGGCCCTACGCCCATCGAATATACGATGGCCGTTCGGCCTATTCCGATCTGGTAGATCTGGGACAAGGGCGCCTGGGATGTCTTTTCGAGTGTGGGCGGGTATGGGCCTATGAAGGTATCGCTTTTCGGAGTATCTTAGTACAAGACATTAACTAACCTACCATCATGAGAGATTCAACCAGTGACCAACAAGATCCATCCCGACGAACCTTTGTAAAAACAACTGCCGCGGCCCTGGCCAGCCTCCCGGCATCGGCACTCGGACTACCATTGTCATTAGACTGTAAAACCTTCAATCATATGCGTCAAAATTCGACACCATTACCTGCCACCAGTTTGATCGGTCCGTACGGCTCCTGGGCAGCCAACCTCCCCGATCGTTTACCCTCTTTGTCCTTTCGCAAAGCGGAATGGAACAAACCAAAGCGCTGGAAAGAAAAGGCCCGCAGCCAAATCATTCACCTCCTCGGAGCTCCCGACATCGGCCAAAACCCGGAAGTAACAACTCACAAAAAATATACCTACGACGGCCTTGACATAGAAGAACTCAGCTGGCAATTGCCCTACGGCAATCCCACCGAAGCCATCCTACTCAAACCCGCCGGAGCAACCGATCCACTTCCTGGCATCCTCGCCCTGCACGACCACGGTGGCAACAAGTACTTCGCCAAAAGAAAAATCACCCGTACCGGGGATGAACAACACCCGCTCATGGTCAAACACCAACAACAGTATTACAGCGGCAAGGCCTGGGCCAATGAAATTGCGAAAAAGGGCTATGTCGTTCTCGTACCGGACAATTTCACATTTGGCAGCCGCCGCGTAAAATACAGTGAAGTATCCGGATTTGGCTGGGGCCCGTTAAAGACGGAAGGACGCTCCGAAGTCAACCCGGAAAAGGCCGAAGAAATCTCGGCCTACAACGATTGGGCAGCCGCACATGAGCACATCATGGCCAAATCCCTATTTTGCGGTGGCACCACCTGGCCGGGAGTCTTTCTGCGGGAAGACCAACGCGCTCTAGATGTACTTTGCAGCCGTCCCGAAGTAGATGCCGACAAAGTTGGTTGCGGAGGCCTTTCCGGCGGCGGACTTCGAACTGCCTACCTCGCCGGGCTCGATCCCCGTATCCAATGTGCCGTCTGTGTGGGTTTCATGACAACCTGGAATGATTTCCTTCTCTACAAGTCGTACACGCATACCTGGATGACCTATGTACCCCTTGCCCCGAACTATCTCAATTTCCCGGAAATACTCGGCATCCGAGTCCCATTGCCCACCCTGGTTTTGAACAACAAGGCGGATCAATTATTTACGCCCGCTGAAATGAAAGAAGCCGATCGGATCCTACAAGAGGTTTTCGGAAAAGCCGGAGCTGGCGAGCAATATCAAGGCAATTTTTACGAGGGCGAACACAAATTCGATCACGAGATGCAGTTGGATGCCTTTGCCTGGTTTGACCGCTGGTTGTCCATCTCCTGATCCCATGGATATTTCCAAGGTAAAGGTTCGGCCAATGATTGGATCCGATCTAGTGGATCTGAGCAGGCTTGTCCGTCTTCTGGGATGGAACCAAACGGATTCAGATTTAAGATTGCTGCTGGAACCGGAAGACGCCGTCAACCTGGTGGCCATCCAAAATGACCGCGTTGTTGGAACCGTCGCTTCAATCAACTACCAGAATCGAGTCTGCTGGATTGGTATGATGATCGTCGACGCAGCATACCGCGGACAAGGCATCGGCGGGCTCCTCATGCGCTCCATCATCCAGGAACTACAAAAAATAGATGGGATCGCCATTAAATTAGACGCCACACCAAAAGGACGACCCGTTTACCGAAAATTAGGATTTGAGGACGAAAGTACCATTTACCGGATGGTTTGCTCCCAGTTCCCCGGACGTATTTCAACTGCGAAAGACCCCGGTGTCTCTGCAATAAACCACAATAACCTGCCTCAAATCATCAATCTGGACCAGGCAGTCTTTGGCGTGCGGCGCACTCAACTCCTCTCCTATCTCGCCACCACTTTCCCCGACAAGGGTCATCTGCTCGAGGAAGGTGGCCGGATCGCTGCCTTCGCACTGGGGCGCCTTGGCCGGCAATACCATCACATCGGCCCCGCGATCGGTTCATCGCCAGACACCGTCATCCGATTGCTTCAGACCGTCCTCGAAAAGCTTCCGCAAAAAGCCATTGTCATGGATGTATGTTCCCATCAGACAAAAATCCTGAAGTGGCTGGAGGCGCAAGGATTTCAATGCCAACGTCCACTGTACCGGATGTACCTTCGACACAATCCGTATCCCGGGGACGGGCAACGGCAGTATTTGATTGGTGGGCCGGAATTTGGGTAAAGCATCACAACATCATTCTTTAACCGAAAAAACATTTGCCCCCGCCGCCTCATAAGCCCTATGCCCGGTCGACATCTTGCCCAATATTGGATGAGGCTCGATCGGCAGCTGGAGTCGATGCGCTTCCATTAATTGTTGGTGGGCCGGATCTTCCGCCACATTGTGCCATTCGTGCGGATCTGCGGCCCGGCGATAAAATTCTTCCGAACCATCCTGATACTGAATTAGTCTATAGCTTTCGGAGACAATGGCGTAATTGCCGGGGCCAAAACTGATCCGGGCCATGTGCGGCCAATCGAATGTTATATCCTGCAACAGTGGAAGCAACGAATGTCCTTCCAGTCGGGGGTCGGGCTCAAGCCCGTTCAGATCCAACAGAGTTGGGTAGATATCTAACAGCTGTACGGGCTTTTGACATATTTGGCCAGCTGAAATACCGGGGCCCGCGATGATCATGGGCACCCGTGTTGCATCATTCCAAAGGCTTCGTTTGGCGTAGTGTTCCTTTTCTCCCAGATGAAAGCCGTGGTCGCTCAACAGCACGACGTACGTATTTTCCGCGTGAGGACTGTTCTCCAGAGCAGTGAGTACTCGTCCGATTTGGTCGTCCACAAAACTCACACAGGCCAGATAGGATTGCACCAGGGCCTTCCACTCTCCGTTTTCGGTGACCCACTTGTGCGTCGGCGCCACGTGTTCGAGGCCGGTAATATCAAGTCCGTAATCGGGAATATCCTGAAGGTCTTCGGCGAGCACGGCGGGTAATTGCAGGTCCTCCAATGGATAGAGATCAAACCATTTTTGCGGTACAAACTGGGGAACATGAGGTCGATGAAAGCCCACTCCGAGCCAAAAAACGCTGTCGCTCCCCGCTGCCAGTTCCGCTGCCGCCCAACTTGCGATCTGATAGTCCGGCATATCTTCCTCTCTTTCCGGAAAGGGGCCCCAATCCCATAGTGGATGACCATCATACGAACTGATTCTCTTTTTCGGACCGGGTCCCAACCCGCCAAACCTCCCGGCAAAGTTGGGAACGTAGTTTTCATTTTGCATCCCTCCGTAGTGAAAGAGTTTGCCGGCCCCGGCTACTCGGTATCCCTCTTCTTTAAACCGCTGCGGCATCAGCGTTTGGCTACGAGCAATGTCGGATTCTTTCAGGTCCGGGTTCAAAAAATAAATTCCGGTGGTACTTGGATACAAAGAAGTCATCAGGCTGGCTCGCGACGGATTGCAAACCGGTGATTGGCAATGAGCATTTGCAAACAGCATCCCCCTGGCTGCCAGACGATCAATGTTAGGGGTGACGGCTTGTGGGTGGCCTCCCAAACAGCCCACCCAATCATTGAGGTCATCCACCATAATGAACAGCACATTGGCAGGGCTCCTGCTTTCTTCCTCGGTACAACTATTGAGGAAGAGGAGCAGAAATACAAGGACCAACAGGGTAGATCCGGTAAAATAGCAATTCATCTGTTTCATCTAATTGTTTTAGAGTCATTTGACCAAAGTGCCCGGCCAAACTTGCGCTGCAATCATCGAAAGGTCGTATTTTATACCCAAAGCTACCAAAATATGAATACCATCAATAAGATCTTTTTGCTGCTGGGAATGCTTTCTGTCGGTTGTTCGACCACGGAAAAGCAGCGGGTCAACCCGGCAACCGGCAGTGTATCGACTGCCAGTCCGGAAGCCTCTCAGGCGGGCTTCAAAATCCTGCAAAATGGAGGCAATGCCATCGATGCAGCCGTTGCGGTTTCCTTCGTTTTAGGCGTCACTGAGCCTGCCATGTCGGGACTGGGAGGCGGGACACAAGTCCTCC
>JANQRV010000483.1 GCA_028284395.1 Saprospiraceae bacterium | reverse complement strand
GCATGAAAACAGAGGTAATTATCCAAAAAGCGCATCGAGTGGCCTACGATCATGCCATCCAAAACTGTGGGGTCAAGTTAATTGAAGTGGAGACAGCCGCTCAAATGGAAAAAGCAATCAATGAACAAACCGCCATGCTATGGTTTCTCAATGCAAACAATTTCAAAGGGCAGATCCAACACGAAGCGTTCATTGCCATTGGGAAAAAACATAATATTCCCACTTTTAACGATGCAGCCGCAGACGTACCTCCCGTAGAAAACCTTTGGAAATATACGCAAATGGGGTTTGACCTAGTGTGCTTTTCCGGAGGTAAGGGCATCAGAGGCCCCCAAAGCACCGGTTTGTTGTTGGGTCGAAAGGACCTAATCGATGCTGCCCGACTAAGCGCTCCACCGAACGGAAATACGGTAGGACGGGGCATGAAGGTCAATAAGGAAGAGCTCCTGGCGCAAATGGTTGCTTTGGAGTCCTACCTGGCCAGAGATCATAAAAAAGAATGGGCGTTATGGGAATATCAAATTCAAATGATCAGCGATCATGCTGAAATGGTAGATGGTGTCGAGACCGAAATCCATGTGCCGCCCATCGCCAATCACGTGCCGTCATTACGGATTCGGTGGGATCAGGAAAAAATTGTGATGACGCCCCCGGAAATGCGTGAAAAACTGCGGCGAGGCCATCCCTCCATTGAAACCGTAGGCGGGGACGAGTCGGTCGATATCACGACCTGGATGATGAATCCCGGAGAGGAGCGGATTGTCGCCCGCAGGGTCAAGGAAATCCTGACAGCAGCAGCAGTAAAATAGCTGGATTTATCGGCCTTAGCCGCCAGTAAAGAAATGGAGGCACTTCCCCCTCCATTTCCCACCATTCCCGAAATTATTGACGATATTAGTTGGGGACTTATTAAAAAAAATGTATAATTGTATTCTGAATTGAGTCCCCAATCATTGCTTCCCAATAGCAACCGATTCACGAGAAGGTATCTAATTTCCTCCCTGAAAATAATAGTACCAAAAAAATCTACTAATTCCCGCTTTTTACATGGTTACTGATCTACAGACTCCCAATAGGGCTCTCTGCTTGGAATGCTCGTAAAATACTACAGATAAATAAGATAGGGCTGACTCAATAAAAATGGACTTTATGAAAAAGATATCCAAATCCCTTTTTATGTGGAGCATGTTATCGCTCATGCCCTGTCTTCTCCTTGCCCAAAAAAATTACGTGAAAAATCAGGCCCGGAAGGCCTATAACCTACAAGCCTTTGCATCCGCATTCGATTGGTCCAGTAAGGTCTTGGAGTTAGAAGAAGACAACATTGAGTTTATGCATATGGCAGGAAGGTCAGCATATGAAATAAGGGCATTTGAGGAGGCCAGTCTTCATCTGAGTCGAGTTATGAACTCAAGAGAGGCTCGCGATTACCCAGAAGCCTACCTTCTAGCTGCGGAAAGCAACTTTATCCTGCGAAACTACGACAAAGTCATCAATTATACCCAGCGCATGATCGATGAACAGGTTGGCTCACCAGAACAACAGAACCAAGCCATTCTGCTATTGGAAAACTGTGAATGGGCCATGGAGGAGTGGAATAATTGTAGTGACAATATCACCCTGACGAAATTGGACGGTATCAATACCTCGAAGTCGGACTTCCCTATCTCGTATAGTAATCAATATCTACAATTCGTCTCTTTACATGAGACCATTTCCAACAATACTTGCAATTGTAAGGACCCCTGCACTTTTGAAATGCGATGGGCTAGATTGAATACCAGTGTGAATCAAAAAGATTCGGTAACCATTCCTGGTCCCACCAACAAAATGAGTCACTTCACCTATTCTACCGGCAATCACCGAATTTATTACAGCGGATTCGATTGCAATAAAAACGATGGTGCTATTAGTGCCATCTACTACCGAGAACAACAAGTAAACGGCGGCTGGAGCGACCCTGTACGGCTGCCCAACCACATCAATACTCCAGGTTATTCATCCAAGCAGCCCTTTTTAGCAGCAGGAGATCGTCCTGGCGTTGAAAGATTGTACTTTGTCTCCGACAAGCCGGGCGGCAAAGGAGGCTGGGATCTATATTTTACAGAAATCAAGGATGACCGTTTTGGTACCGCATTTAACCTGGGTGCTGCCAATACGGCCGGCGATGAAGTTACTCCCTATTTTCACAACGAAACCCAGAAACTATACTTTAGTTCCAATAGCTACACGGAAGGAATGAATACTTTAGGTGGAATGGATGTTTTCGAAATCCAGAAAATCGACGATAACGAATGGTTGCAGGCGCATAATTTGGGTTGCAATGTAAACAGCAGTTGGGATGAAACCTATTACATCCTCGACGAAGAAAACTGCCAGGCCTACTTTTCCTCTACTAGAGAAGACGCTCTGACCGATAATGCAGAAGATCCACATTGTTGTCCAGACATTTATCAGGTCAGCTATACCAATGAAGTCAATGTCATCGTGAAAGCCTATGACAACTGTGGCGGAGACCGGATTCCATTGCCGGGAGTTGCCGTGCAATTGAACGACATCAGCGGTGGGCAAAATAATACATTGGGGTCGAATTTCGATCCCGATCAAACGGAATATGTATTTGAAGATATTTCACTGGATCTTCAATTGGAAGCCGTTGGTACCAAGGAGGGATACATTCGCGATGACAGTACCGGTAACACCAATATAAAAACCTGCCGGGATACTGCCATTATCATCGAACTCTATTTCAAGAAAGTTCCGACAGTAGAGTTGGTCACCACCGTCTGGGATAAGGTTTCTTCTGAAATACCCATTTCTGCAGACGAGTTGATCCTGGAAGAGTTTGCCGATCCACCGGTAGAAATTGAAAGACGAAAAGTGGCGGAAGGAGCGCTCAAAAACCAGTATACTTTCACCTTGGAAGTAGGAAAGCTATATCGAATCAAAGCACTAAAAAACGGTTATGTTGCTGACCCGGAATTCGGAGCAATCGTCAATACCAGAAATTTGGCCAGCAACGATTGTCAACCCAACATCCTGGAGCGGAATCTGTATCTTCTAAACCCGCTACCACTGTACTTCTTTAATGATACCCCAGATCGCAATAAAGCACAATTTCCGTACAATTACCGACGAGACACCATCGCCAAAGGCGATTACGACTATTACTTTCGCAAATACCTTACCCAGGAACAAGGTTTCATAGACTCTACCTGTGTTGATGAACCGGAAGATGTCAGTCAACTATTCGAAGACCTGCAAAAGGCCAAGGATCGTCTAGACGAATTGGCTACCATCATGATACAAAGGCTGGACGAGAACAATTCGGATGGTTCTTCGAGATTCTCCAGGGTCAATGTAACCATTAGTGGGTTTGCCAGTCCTTCGGGTAATTCAGATTACAACGTTTATCTCTCCTACCGGCGAGCCAGTAGCATCGAACAATACATGAAACGGTTCTTTAGAGAGCAGGATAGAGAGGATTATCAAGACAAATTGAATGTTAAGGTAAACCCAAATGGAGACCGAGAAGGACTCGAGAAAGATGTTTGCAAAGGCCCAAAATGTTGCTCGACGTACGGAGTAGCCGCCTCTCGACAACGAAGGGTCGAAATTACGGATATCACTTTCGAATAATTACGAATTCAATATTTTCCGTATTCCAAAAAACAGGATTAATACGATGATTCCCCCTACGAAAAGAGTGAGCAGACTGTCGTTCAAGTGGGCCGCACCGGCATTTAATTTGTAGTATAATGAATAGATTAAAAGACTGAGGAACACCGTTCCAATAATTCTCTTTAGCCACATATTGATTAGAATTCGATTTATTTTTGTTTTTATTACGGAATCCTCTACGTAAGACATCAGGGAGAGGTTTCAATTGTGAAAAAAAGATCAGAAAATAAAGGAACTATTAGCATGCAGCGAACAATTCTGGGGTGTATACTCCTCTTCATTACCTATTCCTGCCAATTTCCCGATCAGGAATCGACCACAATTTTTTCGGGCAAGCGCGTTCTGTTTCTTGGAAATAGCATTACTCAAAATGGAACCTACGTCAGCATTGTAGAATATTTTTTGCGAAAAAATTTTCCCACCGAACAATTTGACATCGTAAGCATTGGCTTATCGAGTGAAACGGTTTCCTGTCTGACAGAAATGGATCATCCATTTCCACGTCCTTGTCTTCGCGAAAGACTTGATCGGGCATTGGCTATGACCAAGCCAGAGCTCATTGTTGCGTGTTACGGCATGAATGACGGCATTTATCATCCCTTAAATCAGGAAAATTTTCTGGCCTATCAAGAGGGGATTCACCAATTGCAAGAAAGTGCCGCTCAATTAGAAATCCCTCTGATTATCCAAACCCCTCCCCCATTTGACACCCTTCCGATTTCAGACAAAATCGCTCCTGCCAATGCATTAGATTACAGTTACCGAAGTCCATATGGCCAGTACGATGAAGTTCTAAGATCCTACGCCGATTGGTTGAAGATGCATGGGAAAGACTTCGAGCTGGTGATCGACCTCCATACCGAAATGAATGATTATGTAAGTAAAAAACGGCAAGACACCCCACAGTTTTCATTGACACCGGATGGCATTCATCCAAATGAGACGGGACATACTTTAATGGCCAAAATATTTCTGACGGCTATCGGTGTAGAAGTTGGTAATGACCCAGAAGAGATTTGGGCTGCCATCAATCAAGACCCACTATTCCGAATAATCAACATAAAGCGAAGACTAATTTCTGAGGCGTGGCTCCCTCATGTAGGTTATATCCGCGGAGATACAGTGAAAGTAGACGACCTGGGAGACCTACAAGTAGAACGACAAGCTTTGGAGCAAGAAATAAATCGGCTTTTGAAATAGTACCGGCTAATCGGTCAGACTAAATTCCATTGCGACTCGAACCAAACCCGCTGTGTTCTTAACATTTAGTTTTCGCAAAAGACTCTTGCGGTGCGAAATGACCGTAGATTCACTAATGAACAGTTCCCGTGCAATTTCCTCGGTCGTATATTCCGACATAATCAAACGCAACACTTCTTTTTCTCGACGGGTAATCTTCTGGATCATACTGGTCGATCGAATCTGTTTCTTACCCTGCATGCTTTCCAACAAACTATTAGTAACATCCTTGCTGAAATACTTCTCTCCCCTCATAACCATTTCGATCGCAGATAGCAGTTCCTCCTTTCCGGCACTTTTCAAGACATAACCATCAGTTCCTGCTTTAACCATCTTATGAATAAACCCAGATTCTTCGTGCATAGTCAAAGTGAGGACCTTCAATTCCGGCGCAGTCCGTTTGAGGACCTGACAGATATCAAAACCGTTCCGATCAGGCAAATTGATATCCAGTAAAACCAGGTCGATGTCTTCCCGGTGCTCGGCCACCATCGCCAGCGTTTGCTCGCCGTTTAGAGCTTGGTAACGAATGTCAATATTGGACTCGTTTTTCAGAAGGGCCCTAATGCCATCAATTAAAACTTGGTGATCATCTACAATTAAGACGCGTATCATGATTCATTTTTGTTTTGTTAGTGAGCAGGCTCCATCGATTTTAAAGGAAAATCGATATTGAAAGTACTACCTTCTCCGGGGATCGATTCGATTTGGAACTCTCCTTTCAACAATGCCACCCTCGAACGAATACTTTTTAGTCCCAGTCCGCTTTTTTGGGTCGCATGTTCAATATCAAAACCCCTACCATTGTCTTCTACTAACAGATTAAAGTTGTTGTTTTCCAAGGTCATTTGCACGATTACTTCTGAGGCATCGGCATGTTTGAGAATATTCTTAAGAAGTTCCTGCGTAATGCGATAAACGGAAACCTCCACGTATCTTTCCAGTAATTGATCAAGACCAAAGGGTATAAAGGAAACTTGTATTCCCTGAGTGTCATTAATCGAATTACACATATCTTTTACGGCGTACTCCAGTCCATATTGCTGTAAAATTCCCGGCATCATATTGTACGAAATCTTACGAACTTCCGAACAGGCATTCTCCAATAGGTCATAGGCTTTCTTATAATTGGTAATCTTCGGAATTTTGGGTACATCATTTTGTACTGCATTGAAATGCAACTTAACCGTTGCCAGCAGGGTTCCCAGTCCATCATGCAATTCCTGTGCAATCCGTTTTCTCTCATTTTCCTCTCCCAGAATCATCGAACGCAGATGTTGACTTTCCTTTTCTTTTTCCATCATTTCCAATTGTTGACTCTGCAATTGTTGTTGTTTATTGGAGCGATAACTATAGAAGGCCAAGAGGGTTATGACCCCCAGGGAGAAGAGAGAAATAATCAAAAACATGATCAGCCGGCGACCACTTTTCAACCTCAAGTCCTTCATCGCGTTTTCCGCCTGATGATTGGCTTCGGTCAACGCCAATAATTCTTTATTTCTTTTGTATTCCTGATTAATCTTTTCGATGGCAGTTGCTTTTTCAATGGAAAGCAGGGTATCCTTCAACAAACTGTATTTCTGGTGAGATCTCAGTGCAAGTTCGAAGTCTGCTGTTTGTTCATATCCGGCGACCAACAAGCGATAGAGATCCGCCAATAAATCCATACTATTTGACTTTTCCGCCACCTGAATGCCATCCTTTAAAATATTAATGGCCCGTTTCCCTTTATTTTGAACGAGATAAACTTGGGCGATTGCTAGATTGACTTCCACAACTCCCAGCGATTCCTGATTCTGCTTCTTACGGACCAGAACTTCCTCAAAATACACCAATGAAGAATCGTAATAGGCTGGGATCCGCTCGGCCTGCCCTAACTGGAAGAACAACTCAGCAGCCATCAATCGGTGTCCTAAATCCTTTGATTGGCTTAATGTTTCCTTGAGGTAGGCAACGCCATTTTTTTGTCCACCAATTTGCTGAATGGACCGCCTGGCTTCATTGAGGATCTCTAGTTCAATAAAGGCATATTCCCCTCCCCAGGTATTGAGCAGCGAACGGGCTCTCTTCAGGTTTTCCAGTGCTTCTTTCCAACGCTGTTGATCATTGAACAATTTACCAATCTCCGTCAATACCTCGATTGTGGCGATCGAGTCCATGTCCGACTCCACTGCATTCAGAGCTTCAAACAGGTACGCCTGAGCCTCGGCATGAGTTCCCTGCTGTTTATGGATACTGGCCAGCTCCCGAAGATCGTAAATCATTTTACGGTCATCCCCTTGTTGGCGCTTTAACGCAACCAAGTCTTCAAAATAGTAAGCGGCAGAGTCGAGTTCACCAGCCTGTTTGTAGCTCGTTGCCAACTTTCCGTACAGATCATATGCGATTGCATAATCCCGGTGCTCAAGTGCAATTTCCAGTGCTTCTATTCTCAGTTGACGTTCCGCAGTAATATCACCGTTTTGACTCTTAATGATGGCTTTTTGATCATATATTTCGCTCAATAAACGGTTTTGCCGTTCTGTCCGGGCCAGAGCTATGGCTTTTTCGTAGAATTGCTCGGCTAAAACGAGTTCGTTCATATTCAAAGCGATCTCTCCTCCTTTAAAGAAAACACGTCCCATTCCCACCGATGATCGGATACGCCCGTAAAGTTGAAAAAGCAACCTCAAATCCGTTAGAGCTCGCTCCGTTTGATCGCGATAATAGTATTCGATTTCAGCGCTAAATAGATGTCCGCGAGCAAGATTGGCATAATCTCTCTTTTGCTTGGATTCGATGATCAGTTGTTCGACCAATACGTCGGCAGAATCCAGCTGTTCAGCATCGATGAATGATTGGATTTTTTGCGAGATCGGCAAATTTGACGCCTCGGCCGTGATCGTCATGAGCGACATTAAAATAACCAACAAAGCAAACTGCTTTCTTTGCCAGTCAATATCCAATACCGCTTCCAAACTAAACATACCACCTGGGTTTTATGGCTTTGTCATATACAATCTTACATCTTTTTCAATAACTCTTCCTCCGCCAAGTTCTACTTCTTCCTGTCGCTCCCCCATATCGAAATGAAATGTTTTAAGGAGATATTTACCATCGGGCAAACCACTGATTGTAAAATTTCCATTGGCATCTGCTTTGGTGAAGTAGGGAGTGTCAAGACACAAGACATAAGCCAGCATCTCTTTATGAATATCACAAGTGACCTTTAACCGTCCTACTTTGTTGATGGTCTGACGAACAGTTACACCTGGACTCCTTCGTCCTTTGGAAAACTTAGATCTGGGCGTCAAACATTGCACATTATGCATTTCGATATCTTCGTTCAAAAATGCAACACTACTTCCCGGTGTTAAAGCTACAACCTTAGGTATGAATGTTTTTTCCTGCTGAGTAATGACTACTCCTTTTGTGGCCGGCAGTGTTTCGACGGAAAAGCTCAACGGATGAAGGCTTACGATGACATGTCGATCGGAATGATTCAGCCGGTCAATTTCTTTTTTCTTGGCAGATAACGTATTGGACGCTTTATAGTTCTTTCCCTGAACAACCCTAAATTTACTGTTTTCAGAGGGCAAAATAATTTGGCCTTTCAGGGTATTGTTACCGCTGACCATTCCCTTAAAACCTAAGCAAAATGGCCATAAGCAAAGTATTGTGAAATAAACCGGAAAATAAGTTTTCATAATTTCTCTTTACTCACTACAAATTTATGAAATCCTTTCCGATACTCCTTTACATCTCCATAGGCTTTACCGATCATCTTGCCTTCTCGATCGTAAAACCAGACAGCGTATCCCTTTCTCAAACGAAAGGAAAAATTCCGATCATAGAAATTCGAACAGTGTTTTCCACCGTAATAGGAGCCGGTTCCAAATGTATGGCGCTCCCCGGTATATTGCGGGTAATCAAAGATCACCAGGTGCCAATCATCGAAAGCGGCGCGACTCCAGTTGGAACGGACCGGTTGCTGTGCTCTCCCTGCGTAACGGATGCGGACTTTCTTGAAGCCAACACGGACCCGCTTTTTGCTTTCCCGATAGGTTACTACCTTTCCATCATGAAAGCCGTGACCAGTATAATCGAGATCAACCAAATACCCTTTCGGGATTCGGATGGAACAATAACCGCCATACTTATATAGTGCATTTTTAAGTTTGCCGAATTCATGAACGGGATAGGTTCCGGGGTCTAGCTTTTTGTAGAAACCCTGAAAATTCACCTTTTCATAGAAATAGACTTTCCCGTATGCAGTTGCATCGACCATCAAACCGAAGAAAAAAAACAGCACTAGGAACCTTACGAGAGACAACGACGGATTATCCAGTGATTTCATGATCGATTTATTTTATGTTGATCCATTATCGGAGGCTGCGGTAGCAATAGATTGGTGGTATCGATTAGACAGGAGGAAAGGTTAAAAGAGCGCTGAGTACCGAGAAGATTTTTTTCATCGTCCCGGTACTCTTAACTCGGAACTTTATACCTTCAATTGACACTACAAAGATGAAGTAATATTCGGGGGGAAACATCCCCAGTAATTATGTATTTGCCAATATCCCCAAAAATGGGGGGAAAGAATTTTGTTTGTATTTTTGTCAAAACTTGACGCTTGAATGAAAAGGCTACTACTATTTATCTTTCCTTTATTTTATACCCTTACTTCATTTACCCAGGAAAAAACCCTTGATTACTATTTGCCGGATCTCGAGTATGACGCTACCATACCTACTCCCGAATCATTCTTTGGATTTCAAATTGGCAAATGGCATATCAGCCATGACATGCAGGTCATGTATATGCGCGAACTGGCTCGTCGGTCGCCACGAATTACCTTGCAGGAATACGCTCGTTCTTATGAGGACCGCCCCTTAATTCTGCTTACCATCACGTCGGAAAAGAACCAGCAGAATATCGAAGAAATCAGAACCAACCATTTGGCACTATCCCAACCTGACAAGAATCAGACGGTTAATTTGAGTAGACAACCACTTATCCTTTACCAAGGCTTTAGTATTCATGGCAATGAACCGAGCGGTGGAAATGCGGCAACCCTGATTGCCTATTATCTGGCTGCTGCTCAAGATTCAGAGGTCATCAATTTGCTCGAAAACGTGGTTATCCTTTTGGATCCTTGTTACAATCCGGATGGATTTCAGCGATTTTCATCCTGGGTAAATACACACAAGAACAAAAACGGCACTGGTGATGGCCTCGACCGCGAATACAACGTAAACTGGCCGCGGGGACGTACCAACCACTATTGGTTTGACCTAAATCGAGATTGGCTTCTCGTTCAACATCCGGAAAGCCGTGGAAGAGTAGCCAATTTCCAAAAATGGAGGCCCAATGTCCTGACAGATCATCATGAGATGGGCACTAACTCCACTTTTTTCTTTATGCCCGGAGAGCCGCAGCGCACTAATCCCTTTACCCCAATGAACAACCAAGTCATGACCGAAAAAATTGGCGAATATCACGCCAGAGCCCTCAACAAAATTGGTTCGCTTTATTATTCTAAAGAGGGATATGATGATTTTTACTACGGTAAAGGTTCCACCTATCCCGATGCACAAGGCAGTATCGGGATTTTATTCGAACAAGCAAGTTCGCGGGGACATCAGCAAAAGAGTGACAATGGTATGCTCACATTCCCATTCACAATTCGCAACCAAGTTGTTACTGCTCTCTCCACTCAGACAGCGGCGCTCGAAATGAAGAAAGAGTTACTGCAATATCAAGAACAGTTTTTTGAAAACGCACTAAAGACCGCTGATCTCGATCCGACCAAGGCATTTATATTTGGAGAATCGAATGATCACGCCAGACTAATGGCATTTACCCAACTAATCCGACAACATGACATTTCTGTTTATCAACTGACAGAAAACATGGAGATAAATGGCTGTTCGTTCAAAAAAAACAAAGCTTTCATTGTCCCTTTAAAGCAACCACAATATCATTTGATCAAGGGCATCTTCGAGAAATTGACTTCTTTTAAGGACAGCTTATTTTATGATGTATCCGCATGGACCTTGCCCTTAGCCTATAACCTACAATATGAATCACTGACCAGTAAACAATTTTCCAATAAGTCGCTTGGACCTCCGGTTACGGACCTATCTTTACGCCAGGGTAGATTATTGGGTATTGCTCAATATGCCTACCTAATGGAATGGGACGAATATTATGCTCCACAAGCGTTGAATGCCCTCCTACAAAGGGGGGTTCTCGCCAAAGTGGCCCATGCTTCATTCCAAATCGAAACAGTGATGGGGCCGAAAGAATTCAAACAAGGAACCATCCTGGTCCCCTTGGGAAACAATCAAACAAAGCGCCCCGATGAGGTCCGTGAGCTCATCGAAACCCTGCCAGGTCGCTACGGAGTCAATGTTTATGGGGTCAATACCGGATTGACTGCCACTGGAATTGACTTAGGAAGTCGCAATTTTTCGACTTTACAACAACCAAAAATTCTGCTTTTGGTCGGCTCTGGAGTTTCTAGCTATGATGCTGGTGAAATCTGGCATTTACTGGATCAGCGATACGATATCCCGATCGTCAAAATGGAAAGTAGCAGATTGGGGTCGGCCAATCTTTCGGAATATAATACCATCATAATGGCAGACGGATCCTATAAGATTTCGAATGGCGCTACTACAAAAGTAAAGGCCTGGCTGGCGAATGGCGGTACACTCATCGCCTTTAAAAGAGCCATGCATTGGATCAAATCGGCCGAACTAGCCAATATCGAATTTCGTCCGACGTCTCCTAGTCCATCCGCTGGTTCAAGAGCCTATGCGAGCCTAAGCCGGGACCGCGGCGCTCAGGTGATCGGCGGTGCCATCTTCGAAACCAAGCTTGATCTATCCCACCCCCTTGGTTATGGTTACTCCCGTAGTCGCTTGCCAATTTTCCGGCGAGGTACTCTTTTTCTCGAACCTGCGAAAAATCGGTATGCCACACCACTTTCTTACACATCTAATCCGCTCCTAAGCGGTTATATCTCTAAAGACAATCTCCAAACAATTAAGAAATCTGCCAGTATTGTGGTGAGTGGACGGGGACGGGGACGGACCATTTGCTTTGCCGACAACCCCAATTTTCGCGCTTTCTGGTGGGGGACTAATAAATTATTTGCGAATGCCATTTTCTTTGGACACACCATTGATTCGAGGGCAATCGAGTAAAACTATCGCCTCCACTTTTGAGTGAGAAGACGATCGACTAAGCCCGCAATCTCCAGGCCGCCATGACTGGCGTCGCCCTCGAAAACCAAACGTTCTTTTTCGAAGAAATGTACGTTAACGGTTGCTTGTATACTCTCATTTACTTTGCCCTTCATATCACCCGACACCGGAGAGATCAACTCCGCACCACCGGTTTGTTCTGCTATAATTTCAAGTCGATAACGACGATCTTTAAAAGATAAAAAAACCTTCCCATGTTTGAGGTCAGCCTTCATCATAGCGCCGGTATAAGTCGCAAACCGATATACTTTTCCCTTCCATAATAGTCCGACAATGTATCCAATGAAATGACTGCCAATCCAAGGAATATTGGCAACTGAAGCTGTCAGGGACATGCCGGGATTTCCTTCGAAGTGATTGGTTTGCAACCAGATCCAGGCATTGGGAAATGAACGTCCCCAGTCTTTCTCTGTATATCCTTTACCGCCATCAAAGGAGACATCTTGTCCTTTAATGCGTAATGTTCCCTCTAATTGATGATTCAAACTTACGATACCATGATAACATTCCATGAAAGGTATGAAGGAAAACCACCCCATAATCCCCGGGGCATACAAAAACTTTGGCCAGTAAGTAAGTTCAGAAAAAAGCAATTCTCCTTCTATACCGGGGATATTTAGCCGAATGCGATCGGCCGCAAAAAAATTGTCTCCCAACTGTACAGCAAATCGATTTTTTTCCGGCTTGAAATCGGTTGCTTCAAATCGATGGTACGCAGCTTCTCGATTAATCCCGTCTAGAACCTGAATGAAAGCGTGTTTCGCACCGGATGCGTCCATCGCTATTCCGGGGATGAAAGCATATACTGCTTCTCCCTTTGCATCGACCAATTTAAAGTACCAACCTTCAAAGTAATTGCTGTTTCGCCCCCAACCCTGAAAACGCTCCGGATACCACAGCGAATGGAGACGCTTGAAGAAACTCATGATCTGTTACAATATTGAATCGACATAGAAGTGTTTTAGTCCTCAAAGAATTCGAACCATGTATTCTGCATCAATGTATGCATCTTCGATTTTGAGGTCTTGTTTGATAAACGGTCCCTGCTGTTTGAAACCCAATTTTCTATAAAAGCCGGATGCCGAAGTACCGTTGTGTAAAACCCACAAATGAATTTGTTCCAGCCCTTTAAGTTGTGCAGCCTTATCGAAAAGATCCTCCATAAGTTGTTTCCCTACACCCAACCCTCTTAACTCCGGAGTTGTATACATGGAATGTACCATGGATTTATGACGGGCTTTTTGGCGCTGATCCCTTCGAAAACGAACAAATCCAACCATTATGCCTTTTTCATTAAAGGCACCCAAAACAAAGGCTTCAGGAGGTGTTCCAACCGGAGCAATTTCGCGGTGGAATTCTTCAATAGGTCTTACATTGATATCCCCATAACTATCACTGAATGCAAATGGAGATTCTTTTAGGCTTTCCAATCGCAGACTTCTATATTGAGCTACGTCCTCTCTTGCTAAAATTTTTATTTTCATTTCCGGTCGTTATACTTATAAACCGTTGGTGCAGAGGTTGAAAAACTCTGCTTAAACACCTCGATTGTTGTGATTCCATAGAAGTATTTTGAAGACCAAATTCAGATAGCTTCTTAGGACTAACGCAATTTAGTTTTTTATCTCAATTTTTTCTCGTTTTTGTGACTTATATATGATTACCTAGTCTTAATGTTATAGCAACCATTTACCTCCCAAAAATTCTAATGCACACACAATAATCCTACATCATTTAGGCCCTAAAAAGGAATTGAGCAAAATAAAAAATCACCCCTAAGGTCAAGGATATCATATTAAAATACAACAAGTATCCTCTCTTTTTTAACTTAAACATAATTACTATGGAAGGCATTGTCCCTTTAATTATTCAACTGGTAAGCGGGGCTGTTGGAGGAAACGTTGCGGGCTCACTCATGAAAAACCTGTCACTAGGTACGCTTGGTAACTCAATAGCTGGCATTGCAGGTGGTGGCTTAGGAGGCCAAATCCTCAGTATATTGGGTGTAATGGCCGCTTCTGGCGGTGGAATGGATGTTGGCAGCATTATTGGTAGTATTGCCAGTGGCGGTGTTGGTGGTGGCGCAGTTATGGCTATCATCGGATTGATTAGAAAAGCATTGGCTAAGTAAGATAGATCTAAACACCAGTTTAAAGCAATGCTGTCCGCTAGCCGGACGGCATTTTTTTTATCTTGTAGTCCCGGGAGGCGTTTTGCGTTTATTCTATCACCAACCCCTGACTCATGATCAAAAAGTTATCGATCATTTTGCTGGTTTTATTGGGAGCATTATTCGGAGGTGGTTTCCTCTATCTACGGCAGATAAACAATTTTCAGGTCGACGGAGAGATCCCCATAAAATCCATAACTGATCGTATTACCATTAAGCGAGATGCGAATGGCATTCCTTATATTTTTGCTCAAAATATTCCTGACTTAATACGTGGACAGGGATTTGCAGTCGGCCAAGATAGGATTTTTCAAGTCGAGCTCTATCGTAAAATGATTAAAGGCCAGCTTTCTGAATTAATTGGCGAAACCGGCCTTACTTCCGATATCCAATTGTTAGTACTTGGATTGCAGCGCAATGCCGCACGACATGCACAATTACTAGACCAGGAAAGCAAAGATTTTCTGACCTGGTACGCCGAAGGCTACAATGCTTTTTTGACAACGGGGAAAAAAGATTTTCCGGTCGAGCTATCACTCTTAGGCATCACACCAGCACCGATGACCATTGAAGACCTCATGGCGGTACAACACTACATTGGTTTTAGTCACGGCCAAAACTATGCCGATGAGGTTTTGGGACTGAATTTGGCTAGTGCGCTGGGCCCGGAAACGGCCTCCAAACTCTCTCCATTAAACATCAACCCGGACCGGAAAAATGCCGTTTTAAAACTTCAATCAAGAGAAACAGATTCTTTACCAACCATCAGTTACGTGCCGCCCTCCCAGGAAATGCTTCCCGTAAATGTTCCAAATTTCGGGTCCAATAACTGGACGGTGAATGGATTGCGTTCAACCTCCAAGAAACCTTTAATAGTGAACGATCCTCACCTAGATTCTCGTATTTTACCGGGTGCGTGGTTTCCCATTGGACTGTTTTGTCCGGAAGTAAGTGCAGTTGGTTCTGCCATCCCCGGTCTGCCCGGAATTCTGACGGGAAGAAACAAACAGATGGCATTCGGCGTTACCAATGCTTACGGTGATAGTCAAGACCTTTATCTGGAATCCGAAGATCCACGAGAAAAGGATCATTATCTGGATCACGGTCAGCGTATTCCCTACCAAATCATAGAATCTGAAATACGCATTAAGGATGATGCAGCACCGGATGGTTTCCGCAAGCAACCAATTAAAATTCGATCTACCAAAAGAGGTCCGATCATCTCAGATCACGCAGTGTTTAACCTTAATACGGATCATCCAGTCAGTCTTCGTTGGGTCTTGGCCGAACTGGAAGGGCAAACCATTGGCGTCAATCATTTGTTGACGGCAAATACTGTTCAGGAAATGGACAGCTTGATCGGAAAAATTGATATTATTTACCTGAACTTTGTTTTTGCGGATGTTAACGGGTCCATTGGGCATCGGGCATCGGGTTTGGTGCCGATTCGCGCGGGTGGGGCGGGTGCTGTCGCACGACAACCTTCTAAAAAAGACGATTGGATTGGTTTCATACCCAAGAATGAAATGCCCGGGCAAATCGATCCGGTAAAAGGCTGGCTGGGAACTGCCAATCACGATACCCGCCCAGACAGTTTTCCCTATTATTACTCCGCCCACTTTTCTCCGTACTATCGATATGAAAGAATTGATGACTTTCTGTCGGAAAAGGTCCCTAAGAGTCCGGAAGACCATTGGCAATTCATGCTTGATGTTACCAATGCACACGCTCGCCGACTCAATGCGACTTTGACGAAAGCTTTAAAAGAAGATGAGCGCACCGTTGACCTCGGTAACTATTTGGAGCAATGGGATTACCGGGATGAAACCCATTCGGTTGCGGCCAGTATTTTTCACCTCACTCACGAATATCTTCTACGCCTAATATTACAAGATCAATTATCCTCCGAACTATTGAATCAATTCTTCCAACTTCGTTATTATTGGCTACAAAGAATGGATGAAGTGATTCTTAATGGTGACGAGGCCTGGATCAACGACATCCGTACTCCGGAAAAAGAGACGCTGGATCAGTTGATTGTTCAAGCCGGGCAAATGGCAAGGGAACGATTAGCGGAGCTTTTTGGAGAAGACCCCAAAAACTGGACTTGGGGGCAATTACACACGTTGAACTTCATCAGCCCGCTGCGCACCAGTGGAATAGGACGCGAATGGTTGGGCTATCGAAAGCTGGCTGTAGCAGGCTCCGGCGAAACAATCAATCGCGGACAATATGTGCTTGATGAAGGCCCTTACGAGGCCCAATGGTTTAGCTCTATGAGAATGGTCGTTGACCTGGCCGACCATGAAAAGATTCGGGCGGTGATTTCGGGCGGAAATGCTGCTCGTCAATTTCATCCCTATTTTAAATCACAGATTGCCCCTTGGGCCCGTGGTGAGTGGCTCCCCTGGTGGTTCGACCCAGTTAAGATTAATGAACATAAAGTCCATGAATTGGTTTTGATTCCAGAGCAGTAATAAAGCGGCCCGTAAACTGGCAACTCAATGGCAAAAGAAAGCGTATGGGATTATCCACGCCCTCCAAAACTGGAAAGAACCACAAAAAAACTAAAGGTCATCTGCGATGAAATCCTGATCGGCGAGACGGTTGCGGGTTACCGAGTATTGGAGACCAGTCATCCTCCTGTATATTACCTTCCACAAAAAGACCTCCGCATGGATCTTTTGAAAATGACTCCTTACAAGCGAAGTTTCTGTGAATTCAAGGGCAGTGCCGTTTATTGGGATCTATTCCTACCTGGTAAGAAATTCAGTGAAATAGCTTGGAGTTATCCGACTCCAAATAAAAACTTTCTTTCCATGAAGGACCACTTAGCCTTTTATGCTAGTAAGGTACAAGCTTGTTATGTCGACGACGAACTGGTACAAGCTCAAGAGGGGGACTTTTATGGTGGCTGGATCACAAAAGACATTACGGGGCCCTTCAAAGGAGGTCCCGGCACGTGGGGTTGGTAACCGGAAAACAAAAATCAAAATAAATCTACCCCAACTTTTTTTCCCACTTCCAACAAATCATCCACCACAGCCTGAATCAAAGGTATGCCATTTTTAGTCCTTTCCGCACGCGCGATGCGTTCCGGATCACCCGGGATCAACACTCTTTCCTTTCCGGGGATGGGTTCGGTATTTCTCATGGTACGAATCCAGTGATCAACCTGTCTTTTGAAACTTTCCAAATCCTGAAAACTTTCGATGTCCCAAGCACCCAAAAAATGTCCGAGCCCTTTTCCCACACTTTGATCCAATTTTCGGTATCCGACCGCAAACGGAGGAACAAAGGGGCCCCAATTCGCACCACTCAAAGGGCCACAAAGCATGTCGACAATAGTCGCCAAGCCATATCCCTTATGACCACCCCTTACCTTATCGGAGCCTAGCGGAAGCAGGGCGGCATCATCCAGAAAATCCTGTGGAACGGAAGTAGATGCGCCATCTTTATCAATGGCCCAACCTTCAGGTAACGGTTCCTCTTTCCTCCATTGTATCTCAACTTTACCAAAACTGACGGCACTGGAAGCAAAGTCTACTACAATCGGAGGTTCTTCTGCTCCCGGGAACCCGACAGAGATGGGATTTGTTCCCAGCATCCGTTCTTTTCCCCAAAGCGGAGCAACTACCTTAGAGGCGTTGGTCATAGAGAACCCGATCAAGTCTTCTCTCAATGCGCGATCGATGTAATAACCGGCAGCCCCGTAGTGATTAGAATTGCTGATTGCCACCCAGCCAGAACCATGTCTTTTGGCTTTGTCCATTGCCAAGCGAAATGCCTTGGGGGCTACAATCAAACCCATGCCGTTATCGCCGTCGATAGTAGCCACGCTCGTTCGATCACGAATCACTTTTATCTGCGGCTTGGGATTTATGAGTTTTTCTTCAAGAAACCAAGAATAGATCTTTAATCGGGCTACTCCATGTGAGTCGATGCCGCTTAAATCACTATAAGAGAGGACATCGGCCGCCAACAACGCATCTTGCTCCGGAATGTCGTAGGCCTGTAGAACATTCGCCGTAAACTGATGCAATTGCTCTTTCGAAAAAGTATGGTATTTCAT